>JAKQFZ010000868.1 GCA_029558215.1 Candidatus Omnitrophota bacterium | reverse complement strand
TCCTGGTCCGGATTTTGATGCTGTGGCTTGGGTTATCTAGCAAGAAGCGGAGGTCTTTGATACATGGCTGCTCCAGTTTTGGCAATGGTTCTTGCCGGAGGTCGCGGAGAACGTCTGCAACCTTTGACGAACGTGCGCGCCAAACCAGCAGTGCTCTTTGGTGGCCGTTATCGGATCATTGACTTTGTGCTGAGCAACTTTGTGAATTCGGGCGTTTATAGAATCAATGTGCTGACTCAATTCAAATCGGACTCTCTCAACAAACACTTGCACGACGGTTGGTACCTGAATCGGATGCTTGGCCACTTCATAGACACAATACCCGCTCAGATGAGGACTGGGCGCGACTGGTACCGGGGCACAGCAGACGCGATCTATCAGAACATGAATCTCATTGACGACACTGACCCTGATTATGTTGCAGTATTCAGCGGGGACCATGTCTATCGAATGGACGTTATGCAGATGGTTGACTATCACCACAGCAAGCGGGCTGATGTGACCATCTCCGCCGTTCCTCGACCCATCCAGGACTGCTCCTCACTCGGTGTGATTCAGGTGGATCGTCAATGGCGGGTAACTGACTTTCAGGAGAAACCGTCCACGCCATCTCCGATTCCGGGTGAGCCTGACATGGGACTGGGATCCATGGGCAACTACATCTTCAACACACACATTCTCCGTCAGATAATCCGATTCGCGCATGAGAATGATCTGCATGATTTCGGTCGTGATATTATCCCAAGGATTCTTCAAGACTACAAAGTCTATGCCTATGATTTCCGGACGAACCAAATCCCAGGAATGACGGAAGCCGAGCGAGGCTACTGGCGTGATGTGGGAACCATAGACTCCTACTACGAATCCAATATGGATCTGCGCCAAGTCAGTCCGATCTTCAACCTGTACAATTCCGAATGGCCTATTCGAACGACTCCAACTCAAGCACCACCAGGGAAGTTCGTTTTCGACGATGATGGCAGGCGGGGAATGGCCATTGACTCGCTTGTTTCTGAAGGATGCATCATCAGTGGCTCTCTCGTTCGCAATTCGGTTCTCTCTCCGAATGTTTTTGTTCACAGTTATTCGAGCGTTGACGATTCAATCGTCATGTCTGGGGTGGATATCGGAAGAAACTGTCGTATTCGAAGGGCGATCATAGACAAATATGTCAAAGTTCCTTCGGGCGAAGTCATCGGATATGATCTTGAACAGGACAGCAGGAAGTACCATCTTTCACCTGGTGGCATTGTCGTGATCGCAAAACATACGCAGATATGTTCCGAAAGTGCTTCCGATGCCGGCGATTCCCGATGAATCATCCCAAGAGGGAGTTCTCTTGGATTTGGTGCTCGTGGCACTTGGTGGTAATCTGAAGCCCACAGTCCAATTTTGGGCAGGAAGGATCTTGTTGTGAAACCCATTGGTTCTTTTACCTTCGTTCTGCACTCGCATTTGCCCTATGTCATTTCACACGGCAGATGGCCACACGGGATGGACTGGCTGGATGAGGCGGCTATTGCGACATACATCCCACTTCTGAATGTCTTCTCAGATCTTGCCCTTGAGGGGATATCTTCAAAGTGCACAGTTGGCATCACGCCGATCCTTTCTGAAATGCTGTCGAGCGACGCCTTCAAGAATGGTCTTCCTGTGTACCTGAAGGAACGAATCCGTGTCTCACGTCAGAATGTTCGTGAGTTCCAACGCACAGGGGCGCCTCAGTTGAAGGCGCTCGCAAGAATGTGGGAACAGTGGTACTCCAACAGGCTGAGCGACTTCGAGGAGCGCTACAGCAGGGATCTCCTCGGCGCGTTTCGAGGACTTCAGGATTCAGGTCACATCGAGATCATAACCTGCGCTGCGACGCACGGATATCTTCCCCTTCTCTCTGAGGACATCAGTATTCAAGCTCAGATCAAGGCAGGAGTCAAGACACATCGAAGACACTTTGGGCGTAACCCGAAAGGGATATGGCTCCCTGAGTGCGCCTATCGTCCTTCCTATGCCTGGGTTTCTCCGCTGGAAGTGAAAGGGACTCCGAAGGTTCGCAAGGGTGTGGAAGAGTTTCTCTCCGAGAACGGACTTGAGTTCTTCATCGTGGATTCCCATCTGCTTCACGGTGGAGAGGCGGTTGGGGTATATATGGATAGGTTCAGTGCCTTGCGACGGCTTTGGGCACAGTTCGAGAAGGAGTACACCCCCGCCCCTGTGGATTTTCAGAAGAGTCCGAACGATACCTTTCTGGTAGGAGATAAGGAAGGCAAGAAGCCGGTTGCGATTCTGACACGCGATGACCAGACAGGCCTTCAAGTCTGGAGTGGTGAGCATGGATATCCTGGCGACGGCGCCTATCTCGATTTTCACAAGAAGTACAGTCAGGGAGGAAACCGGTATTGGCGGATCACATCTCCGAAGGCAGATCTGGCGGACAAAGAGATGTACAGCCCTCAGGCCGCACAGGAAAGGATTCCCTCACATGCCGACCATTTTGTGAAACTGGTCAAGAGCACCCTTCAGAAGCACTACGAAGAACATGGCCGTGCTGGACTGGTCTGTGCCCCCTTTGATACCGAGTTGTTTGGACACTGGTGGTGGGAAGGTCCTCAGTGGCTCAAGGCAGTTCTGAGAGGGTTTGCTTCCACGGATGAGGTCTCACTGGTCACCGGCAGTGAATATCTTGAAAAGTCATCGCCTTCCGTCATTGTGTCCCTGCCGGAAGGTTCCTGGGGCAAGGGCGGTTTTCATTTCATCTGGCTTAACGAAGACACCAAGTGGACATGGCGTCACGTGTATGAGGCGGAACTTGAAATGATCCGTTTGGCGCGGAAATTCGATGCCACAGACGACCCGGATCTTCAGCGGATTCTGAAACAAATGGCCAGAGAGAATCTCCTGCTACAAAGCAGCGACTGGCAGTTCCTTATCAGCACCTGGAGCGCTCGCGACTACGCCGAGCTGCGCTTCGATTTCCATCTGAACGCCTTCAGGAAGCTTCGGGATTTTGCTGAGAGGAAGGCTTCTGGAAAGCACCTTACCCATGCCGACTGGACGGCGATTGAGGAGTTGGAGACCCGCGATCAAGTATTCCCAGACATTGACGTTTCGTGGTGGAAGAGCCTTGACTACCCCTAAGCAACGAGATGCGTGACGAGAAGATAATTGTTCTGGGAGCCAGGCAGAATAGCCTCAAGGGCTTCGACCTTGAGATTCCTCTTCGCAAACTGACCGTTGTCACCGGAGTCAGTGGATCCGGCAAATCATCTCTTGTGTTCGACGTTCTCTACGCCGAGGGTCAGCGGCGCTACGTGGAGACCTTTTCGGCATACGCTCGACAATTCCTTGACCGTATGGATCGTCCTCTGGTGGAAGAGATCCATCACATTCCCGCTGCAATTGCCATCGATCAGAAGAATCCTGTCAAGACGTCACGCTCGACAGTTGGTACGATGACAGGGATCTCAGACTACCTGAGGCTCCTCTTCGCCCGAGGAGCACAACTATTCTGCGATGGCTGTGGACGCTTGGTGCGTCAGGAATCCCCACAGACCATCTATGAAGATCTTTGTGAACACCATCGCTCGGACAATGTTGTTCTGATTCTTGGATTTCCTCTGAAGATACCGAAGACACTCCCGGTTGACGAAGCGGTGGGATATGTTCTTCAGCAGGGGTTTACGAGAGTCTGGTATCAAGGCAGCATCCGGCCGATCAAGAAGGGCGAATGGTATCCTACACAGGGTGTGGAGTTCCTCGTTGTTGTTGACAGGGTCGCACTGAATGATCAGTCCCGACAGAGAGTCGTGGATTCGATTGAAACGTGCATGAAGTTTGGAGGCGGTCTTGTCCATATCATCAGGCCAGATGGCACTCTGGATAAGCACTCTGAACATCTTCACTGTCCGTTTTGTGATATTGAATACTCTGCACCCCACGCGAATCTCTTTTCTTTCAACAGTCCACTCGGCGCCTGTGAGGCCTGCAAAGGGTTTGGCCGCATCATCACGGTCGATCCGGCCAAGGTAATCCCGGATCCGCAAAAGTCGCTCGCTGAAGGAGCTGTCAAACCTTGGACAACAGACTCCTACAGTGAGTGCCAGCAGGATCTCCTGCGGTTTTGCAGAAAACAGAGAATCCCGATCAACCTCCCATATCGAGGCCTCTCCGAATCGCAGAGGCAGATGATCTACTGCGGAAAAGGTGACTTCTATGGAGTGAAGGGATTCTTTGAGTGGCTTGAATCAAAATCGTATAAGATGCACATCCGTGTACTGCTATCGAAATATCGTGCCTATATTCCGTGCCCCGTGTGCCATGGAACTCGTCTTCGAGACGAGGCTTCCTGGTACCGCTTGGGGGACAGGACGATCACGGAGATCAGCTCCCTTCCCATCTTGCAGGCCAGGCAGTTTTTCGCAGCACTTGCGGTGGAACAGTCCAGAGACAAGGCAACAGAGATCCTTGTCGAAGAGATTGCAAATCGCCTTCAGTACCTCGTGGACATAGGTTTGGACTACCTCACTCTCGATCGGCAGTCCAGAACGCTCTCGGGGGGTGAAGCCCAGAGAGTGAATCTGACTCGCGCTTTGGGCGGAAGCCTTGTCGAAACATTGTATGTCTTGGATGAGCCGAGCATTGGACTGCACCCGAGAGACACCGATCGCCTGATCACGCTGCTCTATCATCTGCGAGATCGTGGTAACACAGTCATCGTGGTGGAGCACGACCCTTCTCTGATAGGTGCAGCGGACTTCGTTGTTGATCTCGGTCCGGGTGCTGGAAGTGCTGGCGGAGGAATTGTCTGTGCAGGATCGGTCGGAGAGGTTATCGATTGTCCTGAGTCAGTTACAGGAAAGCACCTTCGGCTTAGCGAGACAGAGCGATCGCCTCAGATTCGTCCACGCGTTATTGGTCAAGAGAACTCCATCAGAATCCTTGGCGCACGAGCACATAATCTGAAGGGGATTGATGTGACAATACCCTTGGGGGGACTGGTGTGCGTCACCGGAGTCTCCGGTTCTGGCAAGAGTTCCCTGATACAGGATGTTCTCTGGGAAGCTCTCAAGACTGAAAGGTTCTCCGAGTTGGAGACAGGGCCTACCTTCGACCGGATCGAGACAAGGGGCGACTTTCATGGATGCGCCTATCTGGATCAGTCACCCGCAGCTGCCACACCACGCATGAATGCTGCCACTGCCGTAAAGGCTTTTGACGGGATTCGCAAGTGCTTTGCCGAAACGGAGATTTCCAGGAGCCGCGGATACAGTGCCGGAACATTCTCCTTCAATACCCCTGGCGGACGTTGTGACGTGTGCGAGGGTGCTGGTCATGAAGTTGTCGAGATGCAGTTTCTGTCGGATGTCTCCCTGACCTGTCCCGAGTGTGGAGGAACAAGATACAAGCCTGAGATACGAGATGTCCTTTGGAGAGGGAGAAGCATTGTTGACGTTCTATCCATGACAGTGAGCGACGCGAGAAGTCTCTTTCACGATGTCCCCAGCGTTGATAGACCACTGTCGGTCTTGGAGACGGTCGGTCTTGGGTACATCACATTGGGACAACCGTCGAACACTCTCTCTCAAGGCGAGAACCAGAGGCTGAGTCTTGCACGAGACATCTTTCTCTACGGCCGACAACAGCCAATGCTGTTCATTCTGGATGAACCAACGACTGGACTCCATCTCGCCGATATTCAGGTTCTCTTGACTGCCTTTGAGCAGATGCTCGAGCAGGGGCATTCTCTGCTTGTAGTCGAACACAATCTGGAAGTAATCCGAAATGCGCACTGGATAATAGACCTTGGCCCTGAAGGTGGAGACCTGGGCGGAAATATCGTGGTCGCAGGAACTCCGGAGCAGGTGATGGCGTGCAGCAAGTCGCACACCGGCAGATTCCTTCGCAGTTACGTCCGCGGCAAGGGTCTCCTCGAAAAGCCTTACAACGCTCCTTCGTCCTCCCGAGACAGGCCATCTGCGAGAGAGTATCTGGAGATATTTGGCGCTCATGAACACAATCTCCACAATGTCAGCGTAAGAATCCCACGCAACAAATTTGTTGTTGTGACAGGAGTCAGTGGTTCGGGAAAGTCCTCGCTGGTGTTCGACATTGTCTTTGCAGAAGGCCAGAGGCGATATTTGGACGGCCTTTCAGCCTTTGCTCGACTGCACACCAAACAGCTACCAAGAGCCGAAGTGGATCACATCGAAGGCATTCCTCCAACAGTGGCAATCGAGCAGCGTCGAAGTCAGAGCAACAGGAAATCCACCGTCGGAACCTTGACAGAGGTATACCACTGCCTGCGGCTCCTCTTTGCTCGATGCGGCACGTCACACTGCTGTGACTGCGGTGCTACAGTTGGATCATCAACTGTTCCAAGGGAGATACTTCGCATCTTTGCACACTTCAAAGGCAGAAGGATCCGAGTCTTTGTCCCTCTGATCCAAGGTCGGAAGGGATACTACACCGAAGTTGCTGACTGGGCTTCGGATAGGGGATACAAGTGGCTTCGGGTTGATGGAGAAATGGTTCCTGTTGAAGGCTTCACGCGTCTCGAACGATTCCAAGAGCACAACATAGACTTACTGGTGTTGGATCAAGCCACAGTAGAAGATACGGCTGAGTTCAGACGAGAGATCGAAAGGGCATTCCGATCGGGACAGGGTTCGATTTTCGTCCACTGTGGGAAGAAAGAGCTGCTGTTCAGTCTCAAGAGAGTCTGCCGTGAATGTGGTAAGAGCTATCCTGAACTGGATCCACGCATCTTCTCATTCAACAGTCCGCATGGTGCCTGTCCAAGGTGTGACGGCTTGGGAACTCTGGACTGGGAAGGGGTCAAGACTTGTCCTGCCTGCCTTGGAACAAGGATAAAACCTCTCGGGCGTTTGGTGCAGGTTGCGTCTCACTCTATATCGGAGATTGCGAGCCTTTCCGTTTCTGAAGCTCTTCTGGTACTGCCCTCGCTGGAATTGCCCAAAAGGGAGCGAAAGATCGCAGAACCAATCCTCAATGTCCTGTTGAACAAACTCCAGTTTCTGCAAGAAGTGGGTCTCGGCTATCTGACGTTGGATAGATCGGGTGACACTCTGGCCGGTGGCGAATGCCAAAGAGTCCGACTGGCCGCACAATTGGGTTCCAACCTGCGAGGCGTTTGCTATGTTCTTGATGAGCCTACCATTGGCCTTCACCCGCGCGATAACGCGCTTCTGCTTGCAAGTCTGGTGCGTTTGAAGAAACGCGGGAACACTATTCTGGTTGTCGAACACGATGAAGAGACAATAAGAAGTGCAGAGCATATCATAGACTTGGGGCCTGGCCCTGGTCGTCATGGTGGCCAGATCATGGCCGACGGAAGCCTCAAACAACTTCTTCAGAGCAGGGATTCAAGGACGGGACAATGGCTCGCCTCTCCGATGAAGCATCCCATGAGAGGCAAGAGACGTCCGGTTGACAATGTCCACTGGCTTGAAGTAATCGGTGCTCATGCAAACAACCTCAAGAACGTAGATGTCCGATTTCCTCTGCAGAGACTTTCTGTTGTGACTGGAGTGTCTGGTTCCGGCAAGAGCAGCCTCGTGCGAGATGTTCTGTCCCGTGCCTGCAGAGCCAAGCTCAATAATAAACGAATACCTAAGAATTGCTGCAAAAATCTCCTTGGCTGGAAGTCCCTTTCTCGTACGATGGAAGTTGACCAGACACCTATCGGGCGGACATCTCGATCCTGTGTAGCAACCTATGTCGGTCTTATGGACGATATCCGGAATCTCTTCGCTATGACTTCAGAGGCGCGGATGCTGAACTACGGAGCCGGTCGTTTCTCTTTCAATGTCCCCGGTGGCCGGTGTGAGAAGTGTCTTGGACAGGGCAGCATAGATGTCGAGATGAGCTTCTTACCAAATGTTGCCGTTCCCTGTGAGGAATGTGAAGGAAAGCAGTACAACGAAGATACGCTCAAAGTGCACTTCAAAGGCAAGAACATCGCTCAAGTTCTCTCAATGTCCGTTGAAGAAGCGCTGGAGTTCCTTGCGGGGTTTTCCTCTCTGACAGAGCCTCTCTCTTTCCTTCGTGATATCGGTCTTGGCTATCTGACACTTGGGCAAACAAGCCCGACGCTTTCCGGTGGAGAAGCCCAAAGGATCAAACTGACATCTGAACTCTCAAGGAGATCCAGAACTCCCTGCTGCTACTTCATCGAGGAACCTACAACAGGACTTCACGGGAGCGACGTGATCAAGCTTCTGAATGTTCTCCATGCTCTTGTAGACAAGGGACACACTCTCGTGGTGATTGAGCATCATCTCGATGTGATCGCAGAAGCGGACTACGTTGTGGATCTCGGACCTGAAGCCGGTCAAGAGGGAGGCTGGGTTGTCGCCAGTGGAATCCCTGAAGAGATCGCCGAGATTGAGCACTCCCATACAGCACGTTTCCTCTCCAAAGTACTCAAGCACAAGCCGAAGCGCATTACACGTCCCCAGATGCCTTCAGGTCTGGGGAAAAGACCACTGAGGCAAAAGTGACGACCGAGCCGTGCTCATCCATCTGCGTCCCACCATAATCCAGGACGAGACCTCGCTGATCACCCAGTACACTGAGCATCGTGTAGATTGGGGGAAAACCACAAATCCGGGTGGCATTGTCGTTTTTTCGAATAGCTTCTGCAAATCCACTGGCACTCCCAGATTCTATGGACTGAAGAATCTCATTGTCACCTTGCTCGAGTGAGAGAATTCCCTTTTCGTCCAGACCTTCAGGGTCACCATAGAGCGGCCCAAGATGGCTGAGATCAGCGCTGGCAATAACACACGTCCCTGGAAACTCCTCGATGCATGTCTTGAGAGCACGGCAGAACGACTGGATTCTCCGAGACTCATTCGGGAACGATTCCCCATCAACCATAGAGTGGTCAAAGGAACAGAGGATCGGAACAATCTTGACGCGACTGGAAAAGGAGTGCTGAAGAAACGTAACCTGAAACTCAATGACGTGTTCAGCACGATGGGCAAACTCGTCACTGAAAAGGCTATCGCCGAAGACTTCTGAAAGCCTGTCAAGGAAGGCTTGATCAGTCGCTGAAATACCCAACGGTGTCTCGAAGTCCTTCCTGGTTGCTGCAAAAAGATTCTCCAGACCGCGGTGTGCTGTTCCCAATATGACGACTCTCTCTGGAGACTGCGTGGCTGACGAAAGGCATTTGAAGGCGCTGGCATAGCAAGGCCCACCAGCACGAATGTCAATGTGAGGCACGACAAGACCTGTGATGTGAGCCCGTGATGAAAGCCTTCTCGAGTCCTGTCGGTCTCGGATGTTCTCAAAATAGGTGTCCAGTTGCCTCTTCAATGCCTCTGGTTCCGACTCATAGGAAAGCCCTGCATGAGTAGCTTTCCGAATTGTCTCATTTGAGAAATCCCTCATTGCATTCTCGCGGTGAACTGCAAAACGCTCAGTGTCAAGAAGGTAATGTTCATCCAGGCTCGCAATGATCTCTGCTACCTGTTCGGAAGTGACCATCTCGCCCGTTGTGCGCATGAACTCAGCCTGAATGTCTCTTATCGAGTGATTCCCATCCATGAAAGGAAACAAGTAGAATACAGGAACCGGAACGGCAATAATATGATCCACAAAGCCCGTCGCATCCCTAACACACACAACGTCTTTGCCGGAGACTTGCGCCTGAAACGCTTCAACAGGCCTCAGTTTTGGGAAATCAGTCATCGGAAAACCTCAATCTATCTCGATGATATTCCAAGCGGGCGAACCGTCTGGATAACGTATAGTCTCAAGGACAGGCAACCCCTGCAACTCACCAGGCCTGCCCAGGAAGACAGCGGGTCTTGGAAAACGCTCCAAGTAGTGAGAAGCATCAGACTTGAATGGAAGAAAGCTGAAACCCTTGGGCGGCAGATCACCGGGTGGATTGGGTAGAAGACCCATGTAGAAACGGATGAACACATCGGGATAGCTAGTCCAACCAGAGATAACAGCATTCGGATGTGTTGTTCGCTCGGCTTGAAGTCTGGCCAAGGCGTCTCTCCAGCCATAGTCCCAATCCTGAGCGGAATATGATGCGTAAGAGCCGTAGTAATCCATCATGAAGAGAACGATCAAACAGAGTGTTGCAACCAGAAGAGCGAGAGTTCCCTTCCCCACCTTTGATGACAAGCCTTTTGAAGCAGCATAGTCGATCATCACGCCAAAGCCTCTCGCAGAAAGGAGTGTCAACGGAACAACCGCTCCTATTGTCCTGAGCGAATGCGGAATCCCCTCGTTGGTCAGTGAAGCAGGAAAGATCGCAGCAACAAACCAGATGATGCAGATCACATCCTCTCGCCGCTTCTCTCTAATGACCGCGAAGCAAGCAAGTGCCAGAGCAATGCACTCCGTGAGATAGAGCTGCCCCATCGAGGCAACCGAATGCCTCAAATTTGCATCTCCAGAGATGAAGAGATACTTCGGTGACACGTGCTCAAGGAAGTTCCTCACAATCTGAACTGTGACACCCAGTAGATCTCCTTCATATCCTCGGAAAACAGAAATGCTGCTAAACCGCGCGTTGCTCATCTCGGCATGACTGAGGTGAAAGAGCAACATTGGAAGTGCACTTAATGCTAGCACCCCGATCAGAATACCATCAGACTTGAGATCTCGGCTGTCTCTTCTGAAGAGATCATGCAGAACCAATCCAGCAAGCAAGAGCGGTACAAGAACCTTTGCTGGCTCATAGGAATAGAGGGCACCCGTGAGAGCGAGGCAGGAACCGAATACCCAGAGCCTTCGTTCTCGCGACTTCTCCCGAACGAGCATGAAAATTGTAAGAAAACAAGGGAGCAGAATTCCCTGATTTGCCCATCGTGAAAAAGGAAGGTGCCACGGTGACACTGCCAGCAAAAAGGAAGCCACAATTGCAGCCCAGAACCCCATCCATCGCCTCACGAGCAGGAAAACGAAAGCGACAGTAAGCATACCTGCAAGAGCTGCCGGAGAGCGAACAACATACTCGCTCAACCCAAAACACGCCACAGCTGGAATCAGAAGATACTGGTACAGGGGAGTCGTATAGATGGAAAGCGAAGAGATGAAGAGGGGCCATGATCGCCCCTGAGCATCCGCGCCCGTCTTGAGCAGGCAAAAAGCACCATACCCCTTATCTGCCTCATCACGGAAGAAACCAGATGGGATACGATCCAGAGCCACAAAGCGAAACACGCCTGCCATGACAATGACAGCAATAGGAAGAAGGGCAATCGAGCGCTTAGGTAGAACGTAACTCATAGGGCTACAATGACATGGGTGACCGCTGCCCTGACGTGCTCCCGCAGATCGGCCGTTAGTGTTCTTCGCCAAAGAAGATAGAAATACAGAATCACCTAGTGAACTCTTTTGCGCATACTTGTGGGAAGAATATCCATATTCTCCCGATACTTGGCAACAGTTCGTCGGGCGATCTTGATGCCCTTCTCTGCGAGAAGATCAGAAATTCTCTGATCGGAAAGTGGTTTCGTCGGATTCTCCTGCTCGATAAGGCTGCGGATCATCTCCATAACGGCCTTGGACGCGGGATCGTCACCTGTATCTGAATTCAGTCCTGTTGAGAAGAAGAACTTCAGTTCGAAAAGCCCACGAGGAGTCTGGACATATTTCTTGTTCACCACACGGCAAACCGTGGTTTCGTGAACACCGACAGCGTCTGCCACATCCTGAAGCCTCAGTGGACGCAATGACGATATTCCATTCTCCAAAAATCCTATCTGAAACTCCATGATCTTCTTGGTGACTTTGTAGAGCGTCTGACGGCGCTGCTCGATATTTCGGATAAGCCAGATAGCAGAGCTGCACTTGCTCTTAAGGAATTCATATTCCTCACGGGTCAGCTGATCCTTGTTCGCAAGCATCTGTCGGTACTTGCGACTGATCCGGAGTGGGGGCGTTCCATCGTCATTGATCCGAATCTGGTACTCTCCCTCGACCTTTTCGACAAACACGTCAGGAGAGAGGTACTCATTCTCACTGCTCATGTACTTTCGTCCTGGGATAGGCTCCCAGTTTGCGAGCGTGTCCGCAACCTCCTGAATCTTCTCAACGGTAGTCTTCAGAGCGGCAGCAATCTTAACCAGACGGCGATGCTCAAGATTCTCAATGTGTTCCTCGATAACACTTCTCAGAACAGGATCTGTCTCCTCACGAGCCTCGTACTGAATCAGCAGGCACTCTCGGAGATCCCTGGCTCCAACACCAACCGGATCAAAGGTCTGAACGATTCGGAGTGCCTTCTCTGCATCATCGAGAGAGACTTCCAGCATTTGAGCAATTTGTTCAAGAGGTTGTAGCAGATAGCCCGTATCATCGAGCAGGTTAATGATGACCTCACCGACACGAAACATCAGAGGATCATCGGTGGAGAGACTAAGCTGCCGGAGCAAATCTTCCTTCAGAGAACTCGCCTGAACGATAATCGGCTCATACTCATCATCTCCGGTCTCTGTTGCAGTCGGAAGAGGTCCCGCATCGCTGGTATCAGTAAAATAGGACTCCCAGTCCTGGTCAAACTCGACGCCAGATCTGAGTTCCTCACGGTTTTCGACTTCTTCGCCTTCCGAAAGAATTCTATCGTCCGCTGAGGTCATTCCTGCGGAAGAGATGTCCGTGGGGTTCGCTTCTTCAAGGACGGGGTTTTCAACGAGTTCCTGCTGTACGAGACTGGACAGTTCCAAGGATGGCAGGGCAAGCAGCTTCAAGGACTGCTGCATCCTTGGGCTCATGACAAGTTTCTGAGCCTGTTGAAGACTTTGTGAAAGTCGCAGTGTCTGGTGCATCAGAGTAAAACATCCTGCTTTGTGGTCGCAAGTCTCTTTCTCTCTTCTTTCATTGTCAAACTATCACGAAAGCCAACAGGTGTCAATTTGGGTAAAGTGCAATCGATTCTTGACAACTTGGGAATCTGGACGAAAGATTCCTGCAGTCGATAGATTTCACTGTTGCGTACATCAGGTGTACCAACCGAAGCGTTTTCCGCATCGCCTAGAGAGATCATACCGTTTGTATGAGCGAAGGAGATTTCGGATGAAGAAAGCCCTTGTACTTCTAGCCATCGCCTGCCTTCTGGGATTTCTTGGTTTCAAAGTGAATTCGAAGGTCAAAGAGGTCAAAGCCAAGTCGGAGTCCAACTCTCAGAAGCGCGGTGCCACATCCGTCGCTGTAGAGGTTGCACCTGTACGCCGTGCCACGGTTCGAGAGATCGGAAGATTCACAGGTTCGCTGATTCCCAGATCCTCCTTTGTCGTTGCACCCAAGATTGCCGGACGACTCGAACGACTCACCGTTGACACGGGAGACTCCGTGGCAAACGGACAACTGGTGGCGGAGCTGGAAGACGAGGAGTATATCCAGCAGGTTCAGCAAGCACGTGCTGAGCTTGCAGTGGCCAATGCAAGTGTTGCCGAATGCAAGAGCGCCCTGGAAGTGTCCAACAAGGAACTCTCACGCATCCAGACACTGAGAGACAAGAAGATGGCATCCGAGTCTGAGCTGGACGAAACGCGGTCACGTCAGATCGCAGCGGATGCCAAGTACAAGGTTGCCCTTGCCGAGGTCAACAGGCGAGAAGCGGCTTTGAAAGCCGCAGAAGTTCGACTCTCCTACGCACGTATCCACGTTTCCTGGCCGGATGCAGACGGCTCACGAGTAGTGGGTGAGCGATTCGTGGACGAAGGAGAGATGCTTCGGGCAAACGATCCGATCGTCTCTGTTCTGGACAACAGCATTATGACTGCTCTGCTCGATGTCATTGAGCGTGACTACTCGAAGATTCGTATTGGGCAGACGGCCAAGGTTACCACTGACGCACACTCCAACATGGAGTTCAAAGGAACGGTTGTGCGAATTGCTCCCTTGCTGAGAGAGACTTCCAGGCAAGCGCAGATACAAGTGGAGATCCCAAACGTTGACAACCTCTTGAAGCCGGGAATGTTTGTTCGGAGTGAGATCGAGTTTGATCGCCATGAAGACGTCCTCGTTGTTCCAGTTGCCTCTGTCGTTCGCCGCGAGGGGCTGTACGGGGTCTTTGCCGCAGATCGTGAAGCCTCTCAGGCCAGTTTTGTCCCCGTTTCAATCGGAATCACTGAGGCCGACCTTGCGGAGATTCGGGAGCCCGCTCTTTCGGGATATGTGATTACCCTGGGGCAACATCTTCTGGAGGATGGAGCTTCAATCTCACTTCCAAATGAGAGAGATTCCAACGTCTCAGCACCGAGTCGTTCAGAGGTTGGCAGTGCAACAGGAGGCCGCTCATGACGCTCTCGCGATTTGCAGTTCACCGCCCGGTCTTCACGATCATGCTCGTTCTTATCGTTATTATTCTTGGGGGGGTCTCACTCTCACGTCTCCCAGTGGACTTAATGCCAGATATCACAGACCCGACCATAAGTGTCTCGACCACCTACGCAAATGCCAGTCCTGAAGAGATCGAGGAAGTTGTCACCCGTCCAATTGAAGAAGCAGTGAGCGCAGTTCCGGGTGTTGAAAAGGTAACTTCAAACTCAACGGAGGGCAGCAGCAATGTGCGTGTGACCTTCAGTTGGGGAGCTGATCTTGACGAGGCATCCAATGATATCCGCGACCGTCTCGATAGAGTGATCCCACGCCTTCCCGACGATGTGGATCGCCCGAGTCTGAGAAAGTTCGATCTTGCCAGTTTTCCGATCCTCATTCTAGGGGTGGCCAGCCGGCTTGACCCAATTCAGTTGCGGAGAATCATAGATGAGCAAATCAAGTACCGAATCGAACGCGTCCCAGGAGTTGCTGCACTGGACATTTGGGGAGGCCTCGAAAGGGAAATCCACGTAGACATCAATCCGGACAAGATCAAGGCGTTGGGTCTCTCGTTGAATCAAATCCTTTCGCGCATCAGGGCTGCGAACATCAATCTGCCAGCTGGTTCCATTGATCGAGGGAATCATGAAGTGACGATTCGCACTCCCGGGGAGTACAGCAATCTTGATGAACTTCGCCATACCATTATCGCGGAGCGTCAGGGAGTTCCGATTCCACTCAGTGAAGTGGCTGAAGTTGAGGATTCCTGGCAAAGAGTAACTCGAATTGCGAGAGTCAATGGGGAACCTGGTGTGCGTCTCTCGGTGAACAAGCAATCGGGAACCAATACAGTTGCTGTTGCAGAAGGTGTTTTGAAAGAGATTGACAGGATCAATGAGGACATACCCCAGGTCAAGCTCATCACCATCGTTGACACCTCTTCATTCATACAGAACTCCATCAAGAATGTCGGTCGCGCGGCTTTGTATGGGGGCATCCTCGCAACGGCAATTCTGCTCCTGTTTCTCAGGAACATACGAAGCACCGCGATCATTGCAACCGCGATTCCAGTTTCCGTTGTTGCCGCTTTTGGACTGATGCACTTTGCAGGATTCACGCTCAACCTTATGACGCTGGGTGGCCTGGCTTTGGGCATTGGAATGCTCTTGGATAACTCAATCGTTGTCCTTGAGAACATTTACCGACTTCGAGAAGAAGGAATGCAGCGCCTGGAAGCCGCAGTCACGGGTAGCGAAGAGGTGACTTCCGCAATCATCGCCAGCACCCTGACCACTTTGGCGGTTTTCTTACCGTTGATATTCGTTCGAGGGATGGCGGGAATCATGTTCCGACAGCTGTCCTATGTCATCGGCTTCTCACTTCTCTGTTCTCTGTTGACTGCTCTGACCGTGGTTCCGATGCTTTCAGGACGCCTTCTGAGAACATCCTCCATGCAGAGCACTGTCGGTGAGTCGCTTGGTCACAAGATTTTCCGACTCAGTGAGTCTCTCTTCCAGTCAATGGAATCTGCTTACAAGAACCTACTTCATCTGTCACTGAACCACCGCATTCTGACATCAGCACTCGCATTGGTGGTATTGGGCTCATCCCTTTCTTTGTACCCGCTTATCGGCACGGAGTTGATGCCCCAGGCTGACGAAGGGGAGGTTCGTATCGAGGCCGAAATGGAGGTTGCCACACGCCTGGAGTTGACCGACGCCAAGCTTCAGGAGATAGAGAGAATAGTTCGTGAAGAAGTCCCTGAAATGGAGAGTCTTGTCTCAAGTGCTGGTGGCTCTCCCTGGCAGGGGAGTGTCTCTCACACTGGGAGTATGCGCATCTCGCTCGTGCCCCAGGCAGCTCGAAGTCGTTCCAGCGAGGAGATCGCTCAGGTACTGCGCCGCAGACTGTCAAATATCCCAGGAATGACGATCCGTGTTCGGACAAGCTCTGGCCTGTTTGTCTTTCGAATGATGTCGAGCGGATCGGACAAGGTTCAGGTTGAAATCCGTGGCCATGATCTGGAGACAGCTGATGTTCTTGCAGAACGCATCAGTAAGGCAGTATCCAATGTCCCGGGAATTACTGACGTTGATATCAGCAGAGATACGGGGACACCCGAAGAGACAATCATCGTGGATCGCCGCAAAGCCGCAGACATGAAATTGACAGTCCAACAGATTGCCGAGATGCTGCAGACCGTTCTCTCAGGAAGTCGAGCCAGCTATTACCGAGAAGCAGGGGATGAGTACCGGATTCTTGTGCAGGTCAAGGATGCATTGAAGATGGACCTCAGTGAGATCCTTGATCTGACTCTCAGCAATTCAGAGGGTGAACCTGTTGTGCTTCGAAACGTTGTGACGGTCGAACCCCGTCGCGGACCCGTCCGTATTGAGCGATCGGATCAGGAGCGAATCGTTACAGTTTCCGCAAACATGAGTGGTCGTGATATGGGTTCGATTATTCGAGACATTCGAGAGACCCTTCGTTCGATTCCAGTTCCACGTGACTTCAGCATTGTGTTCGGAGGCGAATATGAGGACCAACAGGAAGCGTTCAATGAGCTGCTCGTTGGTTTCATTCTGGCGATCATCCTTGTCTACATGGTTATGGCATGTCAATACGAGTCACTCCGTGATCCCTTTGTCGTCATGTTCTCTGTTCCATTCGCGGCGATCGGTGTCATCCTGATGCTCTTCCTGACCGACACCACTTTCAACATTCAGTCCTACATCGGCTGTATCATGCTCGGAGGCATTGTTGTCAACAACGCCATCCTTCTCGTTGACACGATGAACCTTCTCAGGAGACGCGATGGTATGCCCCTTCGTTCCGCCATTGAGGAAGCGGGACGACGACGACTGAGACCTATTCTTATGACAGCGCTGACAACGGTTCTTGGTCTTCTTCCCCTCGCCCTTGGAATCGGTGAGGGTGGTGAAGCCCAAGCTCCCATGGCAAGAGCTCTGATCGGAGGGTTGTTGAGTTCAACCTTGATTACTCTTGTCTTTGTGCCTGTTGTCTACTCGTTATTCGAGGGCCTTCGTCGAAACGGAGCGGAACACGCTCATTGATTGGTTCGGTGGCAAATCGATCCTCTGCTGAGGGGACATATTCTCTTGGCATCTTCAACTGAACTATCTCGATGCAAGACTCAGCCTTTGCCGCAATCTTGACACCTTCCAACTGCCACTCTATGCTTTGGACGGTTAGATAAGCGACATTGTCCAAGGAAGCAACGATGCGTATCGGTTTTATCGGTGGTGGGAATATGGCAAGCGCTCTCATTGGCGGAGTCATCAACTCTGGGTTGACTCCACCCGAGAACATCATTGTCTGTGATATATTGGAACAACGAAGAACCTTGCTCCAGAAGGAGTTTTTCGTTCAAGTCTCTGATAGTGCTCGGGAAGTTGTTAAAAGCGCTAAGACGGTAGTTCTGGCTGTAAAGCCGCAGAATCTGGAGGGAGTGGCCACCGAGATTGGTGGTCTCTTTACCTCAGACCAGATTCTGATTTCAATCCTTGCGGGCAAGCCACGCTCGGCAATCATAGCAGCCTTAGGACAATCAGTTCGCCTGGTTCGCGCCATGCCCAATCTTCCGGCGCTTGTCGGTGCAGCTATCACGGCGATTGCTCAGATGCCCGAGGACATTGAAGCCCAAGCAACGGCCTCTTCGATACTTAGTACAGTTGGTAAGGTCATCGTAGTTCCGGAAGATCTCATGGATCCTGTGACGGCGTTGTCAGGAAGCGGCCCGGGATATGTTTTCTACCTGATCGAGGCTTTTGTTCAAGGAGGGGTTGAACTCGGATTCAGTGCCGAGGAGGCACTTCGGTTGACTGTTGAAACGTTTTCGGGCTCGTGCAAATTGCTGTTGGAGCGCTCTGCTGAACCAAGTGAACTTCGTCGTCAGGTGACATCACCCGGTGGCACTACCGCTGCAGGGCTTTCTGCGTTCGATGCGGGAGGACTCAAGGGCACTATCGCACAGGGCTTGCTGGCCGCGAATCAGCGTGCTAAAGAACTGTCAACGCCAGATACGAAGTAGTTTGGAGGATACAGTGTCTCCTATCGGTCAAATTGTCTATTTTGTGACAAATGTCCTTTTTTTGATGTTGCTTTTCCGCTTTGTAGCTGTGCAGAAGCGGTACTGGGTACGCGGTGGACTCATGTCTGCCATCTTTCAGATGACAAACGGAATTGTTCGGCACTTCGCCATGCTTGCGGCTGGCTATGCCCCATTGGCTGCTATCGTGGCCATCGTTCTGGGTAGAGGGCTCTTGCTGGGGCTTCTCTCTTTCTCATCCGCAAAGATGGGAGCGGAGGTCTTGCTGAGTGTCATCGCATTCCTGAAGTATTTTACCCAAGTCATTTTCCTGTTCCTCTGCTTCAGTTTTCTGCTCTCCAGGTATGGTCTCTATACAAGCCACAATATCTTTGTGGAGTTCATCCATGACGTGGCTTTCGCCTTTTTCAGGCTCGTGAAGAGAGTCTTCATCACGGAAAGGTTGGGCATCTTGTTCGCGGGAGCCTTGTTCTTCATCGTTGCTGTTCATACCGTAGCCCTTGCATCTCTCCACGGCTCAGGACACGCGGTGATGCTGGCGTCATTCAAGCAGACTTTGTTGATCCTCGTCAATGCAATAGGATTCTTCACTCTGATTATCTGTATGCACGCCTTGCTC
>JAKQFZ010000843.1 GCA_029558215.1 Candidatus Omnitrophota bacterium | reverse complement strand
ACAAGTATTCTCAATTCCCATCATCGAGCACGTTATTCGTAATTGCTCAACCCCCCTGTTGAAATCACCCAGCGAGCACAGAGGGCAAGGTCACTCGTCAAGCTTTGAGGCGTTCATCCTCACCCGAATCGTAGCGCGTTTCCAGACGAGGTCCTTTTCGGCAGCCCAACTGCAGAAAGTTCGGGACATCCCCGTCTTTCTCTGCTATAGGAGGCTGGAATGGTGCGAATAGAGCGCACAGAGCACCGACGAAAGGTTGAGGATGCCCGAGCCCAACGCAACGTTCTGCCTGTTGGTTCCCGATTTGACGACCCTGTCCGACGAGGAAAAGGACGCTCTGATCGTCAAGCTGTGGAGCGAAACGGTTGCCTTGCGGCTGGAAGTTGAACACCTTCGCAACCTCAATACGGCCCTTGAACGGCGCCTGTCGGAGCTGGAAAACAAACTCAACCAACCGCCCAAGGATTCGTCCAACTCCAGTATCCCTCCTTCAAAAGACAGGAAGAAGAACAAACCAGCAAGGCCAGCGCGCAAAGGGGTTCGAAGGGCCAGTATCGGACGCAAGGGCGGTGGAAGACCGCTGGATCCCAATCCCGATCAACAAATCCATGCCAAGGCCAAGACGTGCCCTCATTGCGGCCGCGGAGTTTCAGAAGCCGAGCAACATCTTCATGCCGTCTATGACAAGATCGAGGTCCCCCCTGTCAAGCCCGTCGTCACCCGAGTGCATCAGTACGGCGGGCACTGCGGGTCCTGCGATCAAGACTACGTGAGTCCCGTTCCGCGGGGAATGGAGCCCGGCAGTCCTTTTGGAGCTTCCATCCAGGCGCTGGCAACCTACTACCGATACACGCACGCCATAAGCTATGAGCGCCTCTCCCGGATGTTTGCCGACCTATACAATCTCCTCATCAGTGAAGGGGCTTTGGCCAACTTGTTTCTGTCCGCAAAGAACCGTATCGATGATCGCACCGCGGAAATCCTGGAACGAATCAGGAGCAGTCGTCTGATCTGCAGCGACGAGACCGGTGTGCGGGTCAACGGTCGCAACGAGTGGGAATGGGTCTTCCAAAACCAGGATGTGTGTATCCATGTGATCCGTCCGAGCCGAGGCAGTGCCGTGATTCGGGAAGTCATGGCCGGGCACCGCCCCAAAATTTGGGTCTCCGACCTGCTCAAATCTCAGAAGAACAATCCTGCCGAGTTGTGGCAGGTGTGCCTGGCCCACCAGTTGCGTGATTGCGAGTATGCCGTGGATGCGGGCGATTCCATCTTTGCTCCCCAGATGAAACGGATTCTGCTGAGGGCCATCGCCATCCATCGACGAAGAGGGACCCTCGCCCAGTCCACTCTCTACAACTACCGGTTGAATATGAAGACACGCCTTCAGGAGTGCCTGACCCTCGAGCCTTCTCAGGCTGACGGAATTCGACTCAAGAAGCGCTATTTCGATCTCAAGGAGAACTTGTTTCTGTTCCTGGAGGATCCAACGATTCCTACAACGAACAACTCCAGTGAACAGGCCTTCCGAATGAGCAAGCTCTTCATGAAGGTGACCAACTGCTTCCGATCCCAATGGGGCAAAGAACTCTTCGCTGGAGCTCGCTCAGTGATCAACACCGGCAAGCGCCAGGGGCTCAACGCCTATCAGGCCATCAAAAGGGCGCTGTCCCCCTTCGGCTCCTTCTTTCCAAGCCAACCTGGATAGGAATAGCGGATGGCCTCTGGTGCATCCGCTCTTCCTTCAAAAGTCAGCCCAATCAAACCGTTTCATCTCCCACGGGGGGTTGAGCAATTACCAATTCATTGGTGGCGGGATCTTTCAATTCACCCATGAACTCCAAGATCGTGGAGATTCTTTGAAGCCCATCGATCAACTCCCACTTGGCATCCTCCCTCTCAAAAACGAAAATTGAGGGGACCGGAATCCCTAAAAGAAGTGATTCAATCAGCCTAGACTTCTGGCCAATCTGCCACCTGAAAAGCCGCTGAAAATCGGGGTTGATAATGAATTCTTCATCTTTGTACATGTTAACGACTTCGCCGATCGAGA
>JAKQFZ010000816.1 GCA_029558215.1 Candidatus Omnitrophota bacterium | reverse complement strand
ACCACCAGGTGCGCCGGTCGCGAACGACGTAAAGCCAGAACGCAACCAAAAGCATGGCGGCTGTCGGGAAGGCCAGGATGGCCTTGGCAATCTCACTGATGCCAGTGTCCAGGTTCATGATTTCCACCTCCTCTCTCGATGTTTTGATGGCCGGATGTGCCTCGTTGAGGCAATCCGTCAAGAATGAAGTGAGATATATCTTCGTTTGGGTGAGGATCGAGACTTGCCGGAATGCCGTTAATGATTCTGCCTGTAGAGAAGCGCAAAGCATATAAAGATGTGCCGCTGGAGAGGCAGGAGAGGTGATCGTGTGATGGCATTCTCCGCCGGTACATTCAAAGGTTCGATTGAGACACTGATTCAGGGATTTCCCAACTTCTATGAAACTTCGTGGCCATTGGTCGATGCGTTGGTCTTCCTGCTGATTTTCGTGGGATTGGCGCGTGTGGTGTTTGAGAAGCGGTTTCCCGGGCAGGGAGGCAAGGCAATGATCATGGGGGTTGGCTTGGCTTTGTCTCTGGGGATGGTATTCGCCGAAGTTCAGTATGGATTCTCACTCAAGACCTTCGGACCCATGGCCGCTGGAATTGTGCTCATGCTAATGTGCTTCATGCTCTTCCATGTTGGGAAAGCCTTCGGATTCAGTACCGGCGGTTCGATTGCGTTAGTATTCTTCCTTGGTGTTCCGCTTGCTCCCCAACTGATGCCGGACTTGGCACAACTCATTGGGCAGGTCCTACCGTTGGTAATTCTATTCTGGCTTGCTTCAGGAGCAGTCACCGGTCATTCAGTTTGGGACAAGGCGCATGGTCTCCAGAATAAAACTAACATCGATCTGACGGCTCCAATGCGAGAGGAAAACAAGAAGATCGATAATCTTGACCACGAAGAAAAGCGTGGGGTCCGAGATGCTCGACGGCAATCCCATCGAGTCATCAAGTTCCTGATGCGTATCCGGTCAGACCTCCAGCGCCGTAGTATCAGTCAATCGAGTGTGGAGGATATTCAGTCGAAGCTTCGCTCCCTGCTCAAGGCGGATCATGAGCTGATGCTCGATCTTGACCGGCTCGCACGAACTGTGCAGCAATTGGGACGCATAGATCAAGAGACACTCCGAAAAACCCAGGTCCAACTGAGGGGCCTTGGAAATGTCGAAGCCTCAGGCAAACCTCAACTGGTCCAACGGCTCTCCTATGAAGACGCCATGCAATCACTGCGCAATGAGGTCAAGAAGTATAACGACGCATTCCTTCGTGCGATCCAGCAGGTCATTTATGCCATTCAAACGAAGCGCCAACCGGATGCCCTCAAATGGATCGATCATGCAATTGTCTGGGAACGCAGAGCCGGGAAACTCCTGGAGGATGTTCAGCATGTCCACCAACAGGCGCACAAACTTCTGCGGAGCCGAACAGGCCACCACTTCTTCTGACAATGGAACCGCCCCATGATCAAGAGGAGTCTCGCGAGAGAGTAACCATCCTCGACTCGACACCGTCATATCTCGACCGGGAGTTCTATGAACGCAAATGGCTTGGAAGAGTTCGCCGTTGGTGGGAGGAGAGGTGGGGATGAATGCCGCAGGAGTTATTCTTACCCCGCTGGGCGGAAATCCTGATTATTCTGTCATGGCTGGAATCCAAGGATCGATACTACCAGCGCCTGCTGCGTTACACAC
>JAKQFZ010000812.1 GCA_029558215.1 Candidatus Omnitrophota bacterium | reverse complement strand
AGCGAGTTCGAGTTTGACTGCATCGGCAATAACGACCGAAGCGCCCGCCGGACCGTTGTCGAGTCGAATGTATCCGGAGCTGCCTGAGGCAAAGGCATACGTTCCAAGAAGAACCCACACGCCACCGTTCTGTTGCTGATTGACGTCCACAGTCTGAGAGCCGCCGTTGTAGACTACCGTGTACGGAGCATCGATCGCACGATTGGTACCGTTGCGGTACATGACATACACCCGATAATCCCCTGCCGTGCCAATACTTGGTGTCCATTTTGCCCATGCCGTCGAGGCACCACTCGTCGAGCCGATCCAGTCGTAGTCACCGTTGTAGGCATAGGTGGTACTGCACGTTGAGTAAGACCATGAACCTGACTTTGAATAGGTTGCGTCGCCATCGTCAATGATGATGACTGCCCCCGGGGTGGGGGTGCTCGTCACATTGTTGACCATGTTCATATACGTGTCCCAAGGAAGGGGACCGGGGCAGTCGGTTGAGGCGTAGGGAACTTCCTTATGGCCCACAATATAAGTTCTTGTTTTGGGAAACCCGTAGAGATTGCAGACATACCGACATGCATCTGTTGCCACCGTAAGCATCGGCACACTGTTCCAAAGACCAGGATTTGAACTGATTGCCTCATGCTCTATGCCGATCGAGCGCGAATTCCAATACCCACAGTGCCATGCCCGATGGGCGAAGCGAACCATCTGAGTCAACTCGCCATCACTGGCACGAACCACGAAATGGGCGCTGACGTTGGATGATGGATTCTTGAACCAGGAAATGGCACCCGCGTAGGTTCCCACACCGATCCAGTGGTTCACCCATCGGTCAACGGCAACACCGCCTCGAGTTGTGTCGTAGTTGGATGGATCAGCAGGATTCCAGATTGCCGGACCATAATCATCCGACTGGACGCTCACTGCAGCCTCTCTCAAATCGGAAACGTCAATTCCCATGACTTTGAAGTACTCTGCTGCCTGCGACTCCTGAAGCGGATCGTCA
This sequence comes from Candidatus Omnitrophota bacterium, assembly GCA_029558215.1. Lineage (GTDB taxonomy): Bacteria > Hinthialibacterota > Hinthialibacteria > JAKQFZ01 > JAKQFZ01 > JAKQFZ01. Next base: position 7,987 of record JAKQFZ010000812.1, on the reverse strand, counting down.
ATCAGACCGCTGAATTCCTTCAAAGCGTCAAAGTATTCCTTTTCCGACTTCGGCTTGCCAACAGTCTCCTTGGCGTATTTGGCGATGAGAGCGGCGCCTGCCCTGATGTTCGAAACGGGATCAGACTTTACTTGTTCGACATCCAAACCGACGAGCGCTGCCGCCTCTTTCAATGTCTGGCAGTAACTGTTGTCCACCAAGTGCATGATACCGTACCCGTAATCACACGTCGGGCCGGCATGAACCATGTTGGACTCAACACGTGCTACTGCCTGTAGTACTGTGACGGGAACACCAAATTCCTTTGCTGCAGAGGCAAAGGCATCCTGAAGTTCAGACGCACTCAGTTGCTGGATCGCAACCGATGCTTCTCCCGCCCCTCCAATACATCCCACAGGTTTCGCTTGGGCTCCTGACACCAGCAGAAGTCCCACTGCGAGAAGAACGAAGCCTGTATGCTTTAACATAGTTTCAACCTCCTTCTACTTCTTTCGCTCAAATGCTCGACTTATCCCAATGACCCTACAATTCAAACCACCAACTTCCTCGAAATTACTCTGAAGCGAACCACCTCCCTGCGTTGCGAGTATTCGAACGGCTGCGCCTTCAGAAAGCACAGAATCCTCGGAGGCGACAACCGCCATGTGTGAAGTCAGAGAAAAGTGTTAATCGAACCGCAAAGTCAACAATCCAAAAGACTACGTCAAATACATTTGTATCCTAAACAGTAATATCCCTGAGTATCTGAGTCAAGAGGAATCTGCTGCAACCGAATATCCGATTACTCGAGTGTCTTGACCGCCCCGCAATGCTCGCAATGACCCAGCAGCGAATGCCTGACACGCTGACAGGATGTGCACACTTCGAACAAAGAGGTTCCACAGGAAGGACAGACGTAAGGTTCCTCATTTCCAGTTGACTCATTATAGGGCAGGACTTTGTGAACTGTTCGGCGTGTCCAGTAGAGGAACTTCCTGGGCCCCGTCCGAATCGGATAGTCGCAGATGGGACAGAGGAAGCGCTCGTATGCCTCCCGATACTTATGCGCAAGCCATTCCCTCTTGGGGTACACAACAACGTGGATGAGATATATGAGAATCCTGCCCACGGCAAGTATCAACGCAAGAGTAAAGAGATACTTGAAGTATCTGCTTGGAAAATACTCATGGATGACCAAGCCGACCTTGATCAAGCAGGCGCCCCCGAACGCGAGAAACATGGGATAGTAAATGCTTCCTCTTTTTCTGAAAAGCAGGTAAGTGGCGACAGCCAGGAGAGGAAGGAGAACCGCAAGCTGCATGAATGCCAGTCTGAGGCGATGCGCTTCCATCAGTTTTGCGTGTTCTTCTCGGGCGGGTTTCCTGGCTTCCTCGATCTTCTTCTCCAACTGGATTCTTTCTTCATCAAGAAGGCTCTTCTCGGTTGTCAGTGAGGCCAGCGTCTCATTGAGCTCCTGGTACTTCCTTTGACTTTCGAGGAAATGCTTCAGGCTGGCCGAGATGTTTTCCCTGTCGGAGTCTGCCAGTGAGATATCTTTCTCCATGCTCATCTTCTGAATATCAAGGAGTTGATTGATTGTCCGCTGCAGGTTCTGGGAACTGTCCCCTGCAAGGCGCTGTTCCTCGCGTTTGTTGGTGATCTGTCTGTCCAAGTCCGCAATTTCCGCGAGGAGTTTCTCTTTCCGTTCGACCAGAGAAGAATCCAGATGCTTGGCTTCAATCGTCTGGTAATCCGGGCCACGGAGGCTCTCGATGTCATTGACCAGGAATCCGAGCAACCAGAACAGCAGCACGCCAAGTGTGATGCTCAGCAGGCGGATCAAGAGACGAATTCCCCAGGTTCCTCGACTTGCGTTTGTTGCGTTCATGGACGACTCCTTGCGACCGAAGGAAGATAACCTTCCTTCCTCGTCATATCCGTATTGGCATTTCCACCTGAGAATACGCTTCGAACAGGTACGATCAAGTCTGTCTCAGAGCACTCTTGCATGACGTGATCGTGATCTTCAAAAGCAGCGTATTCCGTCTTGCTGTTCAAGTCAAATGCGCATTTATGCAGCCAGAATCTGTCGCAGCAGAGTTTTCCCTTGATTGGCAGAAAGCAAGTCATGTAGGATGGCATCAGAAAGTGAGGGATGGTGGAGATGACTCAAGAAAGTGTGATTTCCGCTGGCGACGGCAATAACTGTGATCCAGCGACATTTGAGATGACGAGGCTTGCTCTCTTTAACCAAGGGAAGGATACCGCGCGGCTGAGTCACGATCTGAACAACAGGCTCTTTGCCGTTTCTGGGCGAGTCGAGTTGCTTCGCGATGCTCTTAACCTGGGAGACGAGGCAAAAGTTAAGCGTCTTCTGGAGAATATCTTTGCAGAACTGTCGCAGTTAGGAGAGAAGGTTCACGAACTCAATGAGGTTGCGCATCGCTATGACCTTCTTGCGGGGATAGACTCTGGGAGATAAACAAGCTCATTGGAGGAAACAGACTTCTTCAGAGCCAGGAGCCTCTTGTGAGATCTAGCGGGTGATCTTCTCCAACTGCTTCAGGTTGAACTCCAGTTCGAGTTCCAGACGTTGCTCCTGTGTCCTCTCTGAGACGACCTTGGATTTGCGGATCATCTTCTCCAGTTTCGGAGCCATATCCGGGTTTTCTTTGATGATGGTGCGAACAGTTCGTTTCTGATCCATTTGAAAGGCAAGTACCTTCTTCTCAAGTTTGGCTCTCGCGTCAACGAGAGCGCTGGAACGAGCCTCTGCAATGGACTGTGGCTGATCACCCTTAACATCGGCATGACCTGTTGCATAGAGAAATCCGGGACCATAGTAATAGGGATCGGATTTCTGGTGACATGCGCAAAAGACTGCGAGAAGAGTTGAGAAAAGGACGAGACCAACGGACTTTTGCATTGTGCGATCTCCTTTTGGCAAAAACTGACCTTAAGTGGTCGCGGCTATCGTAACCGGTGCCTCTTTAGGTCTGCATTGATTGAGCAGACAACGCAGAATGAGTGCCAGTGTGTTGCGCATCTCCTGACGCGATACGATGGCGTCCAACATACCATGTTCAAGAAGGAATTCGGAAGTCTGAAAACCCGGTGGCAGCCGTTCCCCAATTGTCTGCTGGATGACACGAGGCCCTGCAAAACCCAGTAGCGCTTTCGGCTCTGCCAGATTTATGTCACCGAGCGATGCGAAACTTGCCGCCACTCCGCCCATCGTTGGATTCGTTACGACGGAAATGTAAGGAATCGAGGCTTTCCGAAGATTGGCAACTGCTGCGCTGGTCTTCGCCATCTGCATCAGGGACAACATTCCTTCATGCATCCTTGCCCCACCACCACCAGCAGAGATGACTACAAAAGGAATCCGTTGCTCCAAACTGCGCTCGGCGGCGAGGGTGATCTTTTCACCCATCACGGAGCCCATACTCCCACCCATGAAGAAGAAGTCCAAGACCACCAAGGAAACCGAGATTCCCTCGATCTTTGCAAGACCTACGAGAACTGCTTCATCGAGGCCAGTTCTCTTCTTACTCTTCTTGATCTTGTCTTCATACTCAACAAAATTCAGAGGATTTGTAGACTGGTACTGCGTGTCAAATTCCTCAAAGGAACCGGGATCTACGGTGATAGCGATTCGTTCTCGTGCAGTAAGGTTGAAGTAGAACCCACACTTGGGGCAGATCTTCTTATTCTTCTCCAATTCCTTGGTTGCAAGAATTTCATTGCAGCCATCGCACTTCGTAAAGACCCCGTCTGGGACGTCTTTCTTTCTGATTTCACCCTGAAGGGTGTACTTTGGCCTTCGAAACCAACTCATGGTCTTTCCTCCTAAGGCTTCCTGTCATGTAGAACGCTGACTACAGGCTTCAAGAACTGACCGAGCACCTGGCAGCCCTCTTCCAGACTCTCGGCACCGGCGAGTCGTTCGACCAGTGCACTTCCTATGACAACGCCATCAGCGTGTTGTGAGATTAACCGTGCGTGTTCGGCGTTCGACACTCCAAAACCGACAGATACCGGAAGGTGACTTGCCTCGACCACCAGATCAAGTTGCTCCAGGAGTTCCTTGGGAAGTGAATTGTGAGTTCCTGTGATGCCTGTTCTGGAAACATAATAGAGAAAGCCGCTGCCGGCATCAGTCAGCTGGGCGATGCGGCTCATTGATGTGGTCGGTGCAGCCAATGGGATGAAGTCGATCCCGGTCTTTCTGGTCTGTTCGAGCAAATCAGCGGACTCCTCGAGTGGCAAGTCGGGAATGATGACGCCGTCGAGCCCCGCTTGACCTGCAGTCTTGGCAAACGCTTCAAGACCGTAGTGATAGATGACGTTGTAATAAGTCATGAGAATCAGAGGGACATCATCTTCTGCTCTGACACGCTGAATCAACCTGAAATAGTCGTCCAGTCCAATCGGATTCTGAAGAGCACGGTAGGCAGCCGCCTGAATCGTTGGTCCGTCGGCCAGTGGGTCAGAGAAGGGAAATCCAAGTTCGATGATGTCCACACCAGCAGATCGAAGCGCCTTGACCGCAGGATATGTGGCATCCAGGGACGGATCGCCTGCCATGATGTATGCAATGAGGGCTTTTTGACTCTTCTCTGAGAGATTCGCAAAGGTTCTGGAGATTCGGCTCATAGCACAATCTCCTTTCCCATGGCTTTGGCAACCGTGTAGACGTCCTTGTCCCCGCGGCCTGACAGGTTGACGATGATCGTCTTCCCGGAACCAAGTTTTCGCGCAAGGTCGCAGGCATAGGCGACAGCGTGCGAACTTTCAAGGGCAGGGATGATTCCCTCAAGTTTGGACAACAGCGAGAACGCATCGAGTGCCTGATCATCGGTAATACCCACATACTGCGCTCTGCCGGAATCCTTGTAGTAGGAATGCTCAGGACCTACTCCCGGATAGTCGAGACCTGCAGAGACGGAATGTGCAATGTCAATTTGTCCGTTCTTGTCCTGCAGAAGGTATGACTTGCTGCCATGAAGAACACCAACCGTGCCTTTGCACAAACTGGCGGAATGCTTTCCTGTTTCAAGTCCATGTCCAGCAGCCTCGACGCCAAAAAACAGGACATTCTCGTCGTCAAAAAACGGGTAGAAGAGACCCATTGCGTTGCTTCCACCACCGACACACGCGACCAATGCGTCAGGGAGTCTGCCTTCCTGTTTCAGAATCTGTTCCCGGGCTTCCTTTCCAATGACCGCCTGAAAATCTCTGACAATCATTGGATAGGGATGAGGCCCGGCGGTAGAGCCAATGATGTAGTGTGTGGTGCGTACGTTGGTGACCCAGTCGCGAATGGCCTCGTTCATCGCATCCTTGAGTGTTCGAGAACCAGAGGTTACAGGATTCACTGTGGCTCCAAGCAACTCCATCCGAAAGACGTTGAGCCTTTGCCTCTCGATATCTTCTTCTCCCATGTAGACAACGCATTCAAGGCCAAAGAGCGCCGCCGCTGTTGCGGTGGCGACACCATGTTGGCCGGCACCCGTCTCAGCGATAATACGAGGTTTGCGCATTCTGTGGGCAAGGAGAATCTGTCCCAGAGTGTTGTTGATCTTGTGAGCACCTGTGTGGTTCAGATCTTCACGCTTGAGGTAGATATTCGCGCCACCGCAGTGCTCTGTCAGTCTCTGGGCGAAGTAGAGGGGACTCGGTCTCCCAGCGTAGTTGGTAAGATAGTAGTCCAGCTGCCGATGGAAATCCTGATCATTGAGAGTCTCGGCATAGACGGAGGCCAACTCCTCAAGAGCAGCCATGAGCGTTTCGGGTACAAAACGCCCACCGTAGATGCCAAAATGACCGTTCTCGTCGGGCAATGAATTTGCCATAGTTCCTAATATCCTTGCCAAGACAACTTGACGCCGACAAGCAACAAATAAGCCCAAGACATGACCATATATGGATGGACATCGAGCGTATGCCAGGACTATCGAGTCGTCTTCAAAAGCGTCTGATGATGTCAAACTGCCTCTGGGTTGTCAAGTTTGGGAACAGATGGATACGCCTCAAGTGCAACGAACCGATGAGCCACTTACCTTGGTGTGGTCACCAAACCACCCTATCTCCCCTCCTGTGCTCGCACTTGGTTCATCCAGGAATCCCAGTTGTTGTCAACAATCGCGATGACGGGCTTTGGTGACCAGTCATCGTTGTACAGGGTAAACGCTGAAGAAGAAAGATTCCCGACGCTGACGAACTCCCAACCAAAACGCGTGCTCTGCTGGATGGTATTGGTGAGAAGATTGGGAATGCTCATCGGACTGTAGTCGGTTCCATTCAGTGTCATGTGCTCGCTGACAACCCAGTCACGATTCTTCTCACTCCGGACCGCATAGACATTGTCATAGGCAATCTGGTTGGGTTTGTTGGCCGAAGCAAGCCAATGCCAGTTGATCTGGATGATGTTCGCTGAATGCAGGTTTCTGAGGAATACCCGGGAATCACCATTTCGATTGAACATATCAGCGCCGCCGGTCTCCAGATAGTCAACGGCCACATAGGCATTCGAACCTGCAACTTCACGAAACGCGGCTGCATCCTCATTGACCCACCTTGCCAGAAACTCAGCACGAAACTGATTCCACACCGCATTTGTTCGAAACGAATCAGGTATCGGAAAACTGTCTGGCCATTCAGGACCTGAGATGCCTCTCTCGATAAGCCATTGCTCGTATTCGTGTCTGGCGTGGATGCTGTAGCAGAGATTCTGTGTCCCCATGTATTGAGGCTCCACAGTCGTCTCGAAGTAGAGAATCTTCTTGGTGTCCACTCCAAGCGCAATACTCTTGATGAAACGGCGCGCTGCTTCTCTGTATTCCTGCGAGAAAATGGAAGGAACCGGGTTGTTTGTGCCGTATTCCGTATCTGTAACGGGCATGCCCAGATTGTTGATGGCAACGGCATCTGGGTGGCGCGTCCAGAAGCCCTTCGGTATCTGTCCTCCGCCAACTCCATAGGTTTCCACAGACAGACAGGGAATCATGCCTCTGTCATAGATAGAGTCTATGAATCCCTTGAGCGGTTCGAGAGACTTATCAGGAACTCCATCACCGTCTGTCTCAAAATAGTTCCAATAGCAGTTAATCTCCAGGCAGTTGTATCCCTTGCCCTGAATGATATCCAAGTCTCGTGTGAGTCGAGCAACGACATTGGCGTCTGCAAAGTTCCAGAGAGGTTTTCCAATCTTCAGGAAGACCCACTCGTTGTCCTCGAAGAACTTCCCGTGGCGCAAGTCCCAGTTCTTGTAGTGGGCTGGAGGCTCTCCTCTCCCAAGCAGGAGAAGAGAGCAAAACACCGAAGCGAAGATCGTTGTCTTAATCATTTTTCCCATTCCAATCGCATGGTCTGGCGAACACTGGATGTGAAGTTACCGGAGCAACTGCTTTCTGACAAGTCAGAAGTCCGTTCGAAAGAGCAACAGGGATGGACAACTCCCAAGACGATAGATACCATCTCGAAAATGACCTTGCTGGTGGCTTGTGAGCAACGCTTCCCAGCGGGTAAGACTTGCATAACGCTCAGGAGGCTATCATGGTCCTTGACCAGCCAAAGAGAATCACTCTCCGGAATATCGCGCTTGTGCTTGCGCTGACCGTTCATTTTTGCGTCTCCGCACAAGCCACGCTGAGCCTTGTTCCTGCTCCAAAGCACGTCAGCAGGGACACGACAAGCCCATTGGATGTACGGTCTCAGAGTGTGGCCATTGTCCTGGGTGACAAGGCTTCAGAACCTGAAGTCATTGCTGCCGAGACGCTTGCTTCAAACATAGGCAAGAGTTTCTCTCTTGAATGGCACATCCGCAGGGAATCCGAATCCTTTGACGCACGGATACTGATTCACCTCGGGCAGAAGAACACAAGTTCTGAAATCGAGACGTTTCTCAGCACCCGTAACATCAAAGTCAATGCCAACGAAGACAGCTTGGATGGGTACCACATTTCATTTGAAGAGAGCGATGAGCGGACTCATGTCTGGGTGTGTG
>JAKQFZ010000810.1 GCA_029558215.1 Candidatus Omnitrophota bacterium | reverse complement strand
CATATTCCAGAGAACCGGCGTCAAAAGCTTGCGCAAGCGGTGAACGGCCAACTCGTCGGCGCGGCAGCCAACTGGGTTCGTGGCGAAGAGATGAGTATCGACAAGCTGGTGGGGGCCAACCGTGTCGACGGCAAGACCCAGATCAGCGTTATCAGCCTCGCTCACATCACCGACTTTGAGGATCAGAGCTTCGTTGTCGCCCAAATTGCCTTTGCAATCAACGCCTGGATGCGTAAGCAAGGTAGCGCTCCCGGTGGAAACAGGCCTCGCCTGTTGTTCTTCCTGGATGAGATCGGCGGTGGCGGTGGAAAGACCGCTTTCTATCCTACTTATCCCTATACATCCACCTGTAAGCCCGCACTGAATATCCTTGTCAAGCAAGGACGCGCCTTTGGTGTCGGCTGCATTCTGGCAACACAAAATCCCGGGGATATTGACTATAAGGGCCTTTCGAACTGCGCCACCTGGATCGTCGGAAAACTGCAGACAAAAAGAGATAGGGACAAGGTTCGTGAGGGTTTGACCGACGCGGAGTTTTCACCTTCCGACTTGGCGAAGAAGCTCGCACGGCCCAAGACTGGCGAGTTTATGCTCCTGAACAAGGAAGGCGATGTCCATTTCATCAAGGAACGCTGGCTGCTGACCTATCACTGCACGATGAGTCCAGAGCAGCTTCGCCGCTATAAAGCCAAGGGGTTGGCTCCCTATGAAGGCTCACTGAATACGGACATTGCCTTCGAAGATTTCGAGGAGACCATCAAGTCCGACGAGCAGGAAGAAATCCAATCGCTTTGGAACGATGCCAAGGACGCTATCGGGCAAGCCTGCAACCTGCTCGAAAAGATTCTCGATCACGACATCAACTCCGAGAAAGCACGCCTTTGGATATCCATCCTGCGTGACCCGGATGGATTCAATCGCCGCCTTCAGGAAGCCCAAAGGCAGCTTGCCGAGTATGCAGAAGCGGCTCCCAGCCCCAAGGCTGGCAAAGGCCACGAACCCAGTGGCCTGATGACGTTGCTCTCTGAAAAGAAGAGTGCGAGCCAAGGTCCTTCGTTCAACGACACACGCCCGGTGACGAGTCCTGCTTCCACGCCGCCACCGGGCGATAGCGTCCTTGTAGAGGATGATGGCAGCGTCACCTACAAGGGGCGAACATTCCAGCTTTACCGGAGATACGCTGGCAAATCGGTGGCGTTTATTGAGGAAGATGGCGAACTGAAATTTTCTATCGAAGGCAAGGTTCTCTCGAAGAGCTTCAAGCTGTAGGGAAAATGGAGGCTGACATGCAAGACAGATCACAATATTCGGCGGCAGCATCTCTGCTCGGGTATATCTACCAGTGCCGTCTTGCCTTGTTGGAATCTCTAAAACGTTTGAAATCTGACCCGGATATCGCTGTTGCAATCGAGACTCTCGACGACGTTGTGTTCGAAAAGGACGGCAGCCCCACCGAAGTCATCCAGGTTAAACATCACATTGCCCGGAAGGCCAGTCTCACCAATGCGAGCACTGACCTTTGGAAAACCATCAGGATCTGGTGCGACCTGTTTTCCGGAGGACTGTCTGAGGAAAATTCAATTCTATGCCTGATGACGACAGAAGAGTCAGCCGAAAATTCTGCTGCACGTCACTTGCGCATCGAAGGAAGGAATATTGCCGAAGCTGAGACTCTGCTGTTGCAGACGAGCCAAACGTCGTCGAACGAATCGAACAAGGAAGGGTATCAGAAGTTCAATTCGCTCACGCCGGAACAACGAAGGGCTCTTCTGGAGCGGGTTTATATCCTGGACAACTGCCCTTTAAGCAAGGATCTCCAGACCCATCTAAGCGAGGAGCTTTGGGGGCATTGTGAGAGGCAGTATGCGGATCACTTTCTCAAGTATCTGGAGGGCTGGTGGCTCCAGCGTGTCGTAGCCGGGATTGATGGCAGCGAGCTAACGGACATTGCCGACAAAGAAATCGATTCCGAAAGCCTCAAGCACAAGAAGCATAAGATCCTCAAGATAACCGGCCGGGAAATAGACGGCCAGCTTGATTCTCTCAGAGAGCAGTTCAAGTCGGACTCCCTACCGATTCATCCCGAGATTCAGTCAGCGGACCCGGATGTTACACCATTTGTGAACTTGGTGTTCGCAAAGCAGCTTCGACTAATTGCTCTGCCAGAGCATCGAATTCAGAGAGCAGCTAAAACTTTCTACAAGGCGGCAGAGCAGCGATCACGATGGGTCAGGGAGTCGCTCCTTATTGATAATGATCTGGAGCAATATGACGACACCCTTATCGAAGAATGGGCGATCCGATTCGACCAAGCAAAGGATTCCCTGCCTGTAGATCCATCATCTGATGATCAAATAGCTTCAGGGAAAAAGGTTTTTCAGTGGGTGGAAGCGGAGGCCCACATCCCAATTCGCCCCTCATGTCAGGAATCCTTCATAACCAGAGGCACGTATCAGATGCTCGCGAACCGCCTACGGGTCGGCTGGCATCCTGAGTTCCAGTCGCGCCTGGTTGCTCAATCTGCGGAGGATAATCTATGAAGGAATGGGCGAACAGACCTCCAGAGATTGCAGCACTTTTGAACCCGGCATTTTGCGGGTTTCTGATGTCAACCGGTCTGGATGCATACACACAGAACGTCAACGAGGGTGCGCCGTATGCTTTTCCCTTCGTGATGTTGCCCCTGGTCCTGCACAAGCCGACAAGACAGGCATTCCCACGATCATCTCGCACGGCATTTTCCGCTTGGATCACCAATGCAGATACCGCAATAGCCAAAGTAGGCTTTGCAGAACGCGCAAAGAACATGGCTCCCTACGTCAAGGAAGCACTGGCCTTTGCCATGCAGCACAACAGTATCTATGTCACGGAGTCCGGGCGGCTCAAGACCTCGAATCCAGCTCCGAAGTCATTTCCCAATGCGACCCAGGAGGTCAATGAGTGTGCCCGTGCCGCTTTGATGTGCGGCAAGTGGTTTTCCATGGTCGGTGACTTCAAGACTGCAATGGCGCTACTGGGAGTAAAGCCATGAAATTTCAGATTCTTAATATTCTTGTCTACGGGGCGAACGGCCAAATTCGCTCCATTGAGCTCAAGCCAGATGCTGTCAATGTAGTAACCGGACAATCGAAGACGGGCAAATCTGCTCTTATTCACATCGTTGATTACTGCCTTGGTCGGAGGGAATGCAACGTTCCTGCTGGGGTCATCCGTAAGCATGTCAAGTGGTACGCAGTGAAGCTCCAAACCTCGTCGGGAGAGGTCTTTATTGCTCGGCGCAATCCTGAGCCTGGCAAAGAATCCTCTGAAGACATCTACATCGAGCGTGGAACCTCCCTTAGTTTCCCAGAAGCATCCAGCCTGACCAAGAATGCGAATTTAGAAACGCTTGCGTCAATACTCAATCAGGTCTTGGGGATTGGAGAATACACTCACGAACCTAAGGCAGGCCAGACCCGTAAAACCGGCACTGCGGATATCGGCAAGGCTCTTTTTTATTGCTTTCAAGAGCAAAGCGAAATTGATGATCAGAAATTTCTGTTCCATCGTCAGGGAGAGCCATTCATACCCCAAAGTATTAAAGACTATCTCCCTTACTTCTTGGGCGCTATCACGGATGAGTTCATCCAAAACAAGGAGGAGTTGCGGAAGCTGAATCGCAAGCTAAAGCAGGTCGAGTCAAGAATCGCCGAACGCAACAGGCTGAAGGGGCAGAATTTCGAACGTGCTTTTGCTCTGCTGAATGAGGCCAAGAGCGTTGACCTGATTGCTGCTGACGAGCCTCTTCAAGATTCATGGAGCAATGTACGACAACTGATCGAAG
>JAKQFZ010000805.1 GCA_029558215.1 Candidatus Omnitrophota bacterium | reverse complement strand
TCCACCATCACTAGCAATTTGTTGGCATTCAGTTGATTATCTCCACGCATGCTCACGTTGAAATCCGCACCGTTGACCTGCATCACATCTAGCCCAGGGACCCGCCGCAGCACGGTTGGAAGATCAATTGCACCGGACATTCGAATATCTTCCTCGGTGATGACATAGACATTCGAGGGAGCTTGCGAAATCGGCTGTTCGTAACGGCTTGCGATGCTGACGGTTTCCTCTTTTAGGTAGAGCGTTTCCTCTTGAAGTTGATGATCCGTCGACGAAGATGTGTGGAGGAGGGGAGATGGAGGATCAGCCCAAGCATCTGGGACTTGGCTTAACCAGCAAGCCGCGAAGACGGCAGCCAGGCCGCAGCTTATAGCCAAACAGTTTGAGGACCTTGGCTTGTAAGGCTTGAGATGGGGGCTATTGTCGAGGCGATTTATCTGCAAAACTGGCTGCATGTACGACGTAAATCCTGAAATGTACGCGAAGCCGAATTGGGTAGCAACACTTAGGAATCAATATGTTATGACGCCTTTGCGAAGTGAATCGGATTAGATACAGAATCAAATTGGATACATCGTGATCTGATGATATCCCCCAGACAAAGACACCATGCCTCTGCCATGACGACTAGATAAACATTTCCTGCCTTGTCGCTCACTTAGCTGGGGAGCACATGGGAACTTTCGGATGCCGATGTTGTCACTCTGCTAATCAGAGTGGGGGAATGGGATTCGCATGATCCAGAATCTTCATCACTGATTTTAGACGGTTTCCTCCTGTGGGGAACGCATGGTGTCTCCAGCAGATTCTCGACGACAAGTTCGCGTGTTGCTGGTCGACCAGTCTGATGTTGTTCTTGAACGGCTGAAGACAGTCCTCAGCAAGAACCCCCGCACAGTTGTTGCTGGCACCGCACGGACTCACACTGATGCCGGAATGTTGTTACAAACCTGTCGCCCCGACGTTGTGGTCTTGGATATTCAAGCGGGAGATTCCTACGGAATTCATCTCTGTCGGACTATTCGCAAGTGTTACCCGAAGATCGCGGTCCTGTTTTTTACCGCCAGCGACGATAAACGACTGCTCAAGTCTGCCATCCTTGCCGGTGCGCAGGGCTACCTGCTGAAGCAGGCATCGGGTGAGGCCGTTGTGAAAGCGATCGAGGTTGTTGCTGCTGGGCAGGCCGTCGTCGACCAACAATTGACACAAGAGATCCTGAAATGGGTTCGTGAGCGGAGTAGCCCTACGCAGCGGAGGCGATCGAGTGGGTGCTCAGCATCGGACCTGCGTGTGTTGTCGCTCATTGCAGCGGGAAGAACCAACAAGGAGATTGCGCGCTACCTCAACGTCTCGCCCGGAGTATTTCGAGCAAGGCTTCTGAAAATCTACAAACGCTTGGGGATTTCGAGAAGATCGGCAGCGGCGAGTTATTTCATGCGGTGGGAACAAGGAGTCTTCTGAACTGTCATTGTTCATGAGTGACAGTCTCTATTTCTTCAACCTGAATCGGATTGGATACAGAATCGAATTGGATACGTGTATCTCGGAAGCACAGTTCAATTCACCCCATCCGCTTGCCTGGTCGGCGCCCCATCGAGACCGTTCTGGTCTACGAACACTGCACTGGGTGCGCGTATTTTCCATGTTCAAGGATCTGTGGAGCATTGCCCTTGATCGAACGACTGTCTGTCCTTGCAGGTGCCAACTGATGGAACAAAATTTGCTGCCATCTCAGGCAACTGTCGGTTTGACTGGCAGTTCTTTTTAGAGGGGTGGGTGTATCCACTCTGGGTTGGATTTCTTGAAAACAGCATTGTGGTGGTTCACCGTTTGGGGCGACGCAGTGAGTGGGTAGTGATAAAGCGGAGGGTGTCGTTCCAAACAACTAGGCAGATCGTTGGTTATAACCAGGGAGATGTACTATGACTCAAGGGTTACCAGGTAATTCGGCGAACGTCGAACACGTGAGTACGTGGAGGACATGTCTTGTGGCCATCGTGGCGGTCATGTTGTTCGCGTCCGGGAATGAATCGGCATTGGCCACGACGGGAGTTGGGCCATATGAGGTTCCACAGGTTAAAGATGCGAATACTGATCCAACCATCGTTGAGACTTGGATTG
>JAKQFZ010000802.1 GCA_029558215.1 Candidatus Omnitrophota bacterium | reverse complement strand
CTGCTGGATATTTTGGCAGGGAAGATCAATTCCCCTGACGCTTCTTCTTGAGCTTGGCTCGATACTTGTCGAGGCCCACTTCTGTCTGAACCACAAACCTCCAGCCGATGTTCTTTGCCTGAGCGTCGGCTGAGTGCCATTTGGCGAGGTTCTGTTCGTCGTTAGTGCGGACGCCCGGCTTCACTTCCCAGATTTCTTTCACTCCGTCGATGAACTCAACGAGGATGTCTGGGATGTAGTTGTGCCATTCCCCTTGCCAGAAATAGGGCACCTTGAAAGGCTCGATCTTGTAGGTTTTGATGTCTGGGTCTTCTTCGAGGCATTTGTAGAAATCTGCTTCCAGCCCGGATCGATAGTACAAGTCCTCATTCATCTTCTTTGATGGGAAGTGTCCGGTTCTGACATTGACTCTTGTTTTCTTCTTCTTGGTGCCGTTGGGCGAGAAGTCATGCCAAACCGTGACCTTGAACTGTACGTCTGTAGGAAGATGGCGGTTGGGATGTTTTACCTTGAAGTGGGCTTTAACATCACGAACAGGCGCTTCGCAGGCTGGACACTTGAGGTATTCTCTCCCTTCCTCGTGTTCTGTCACAATGTGGGTCTTGTATTCTTCGTATGAGACGTATTTTCTCCCACATACGAAGCACATCCATGACCGGTTGTGCTGCCCTGCATCCTCGAAGAGTCTTGCCATTAGCTTCTAGCGTCCGGAATCTGTTGTACGAATCGGATAGCGTCCTTGAGCTTGGCGTCAAGCTGGAGAACGATGACTTCAACGATCTCGTAGAGTTCTTTGACGACGCTGTCACGCCCGGTGTTTGGAAGCGGGCCGTCCTCAATCGTGAGCGTAGCCACACTGTCCTTCTTCACGTCCAGCGTATACTTGAAGGTGGTGTTGCCGATCTGCGTCTTTGTGATGAAGAAGTCCCACTGAACTTCAGTGTCTTCCTCGCTGCTGGTGGCCTGAAACTGTGTGCCGCCCAGATGTTCCCAACTCAAACCGGTGCTTTTTGTTTTTTCGATGATTTCCCGCACCATTGCTTCTT
>JAKQFZ010000796.1 GCA_029558215.1 Candidatus Omnitrophota bacterium | reverse complement strand
AGAGCACTGGTCTCTGTTCAACTCATTTCGGGAGTGGCGGGGTGAGAGATCGAGAGCAGAAGGTGTGCCCCCCTACATTCTCTTCACAAACCGACAGTTGGCAGAGATTGTTACGAGACGACCAAACTCACTTGCGGATTTACAGGCTCTGGATGGGATTGGTGCTTCTCGGGTTAAGAAGTACGGCAGAGAAGTTCTGGCACTGCTTCACGGAAGCAACAGCATCATCCCTCCCAAAGGTGAAATATCGCATGAACGAACAAACGGAAACCAGCAGAGAACTTCCGATCCTGCTTCACTGGACAGAATTCCTGAAGTGGCTTCTGCACACGACGGAGAAGTTTCCCAAGAAGACACGTTTCACGTTCGTCAGTCGGATAGACAATCTGGCGCTTGATGTACTGGAGAGAATCATTGAAGCGCGATACAGCAAGGACAGAGATGGGATTCTTAATAGAGCGAACTTGCAGTTGGACAAAATTCGAATTCTATTGCGTATCTGCCATGATCTTGGCTATCTGCCCAACCGTTCCTACGAATACGCGAGCCGTTGCCTCGTGGAGGTCGGAAAGATGCTGGGTGGATGGCGTAAGAGCGGGAAAGTCACGCAATGCTCTTGAAACACCAGGGAAGACTTTTGATATTGGGCCTCTTCGTTCCTCCGTTCACGAACGAGTGGATACGTACATGGAAATCGTGATGTGTGCAGGGAGTTTCTTGTGAGACGGGCAGGATTCTTGCTTGAAAAGGTTGCTCATTTTGACACGCTTCTTGAGGCGGCAAGGTTGGCTTCACGAGGAAAGAAGAATACATTGACCGTTGCAGAGTTCATGTTTGACCTCGAGGGACAATTATTCAAATTGCAGACAGAACTCCTGGAAGGGAGTTATCGCCCCGGAGAGTTTCGGTACTTCAAAATTTGTGATCCCAAGGAAAGAACGATCGCAGAATCACCCTTCAGGGACAGAGTCGTTCACCACGCAATATGTCTGGTCTTGGAGCCACTTCTTGAACGCCGATACATTCATGACAGTTATGCGTGCCGTCCTGGCAAAGGAGCCCACAGGGCTTTGGCTCGTGCACAGCAATACTGTCGTCGGAATACGCATTACCTGAAATGTGACGTGAAGAAGTATTTTGACTCGATTGATCATGAAGTACTCAAGTCGCTACTGCGTCGCATTACAAAGGACACGCGTCTGCTGAGGATACTGGATCTAATCGTAGATCATCCCGGCGGAAGCAAAGGCGTGCCGATTGGCAACCTGACCAGCCAGCATTTTGCCAACCTCTATCTTGATCGACTGGATCATTGGTTGAAAGAGATAGGTCAAGTTCAAGATTACCTTCGCTATATGGACGATTTTATCTGTTTTGGCAACTCGAAGGCTACCCTTCATTCTTTACGTTCTGAGGTTGGTTCTTTTCTCGAAACGCACCTCAGACTTCAACTCAAGGAAGAGGTCACCCACGTCGCTTCGGTGCATCAAGGTCTGAGTTTTCTTGGGTTTCGAATCTTTCCGTCTGTCATTCGTATCAAGAGCGAGTGCGTGACCCGATGTCGCAGGAAGATCGTGCTGAGGATGAATCAGTTAGAGATGGGAAAGATTAGTGAGGCGAAGTTTCTTGATTCTGTGCAGAGCCTCGTGACTCACATTACTCATGGCAATACTTTGTTAGGTCGCCGCTCCTGGTTGCGTACACTCAGTCTGGAGGGTGAAAATGAGGGCATGGTTCGGAACGGCTCCAACCGCGTGATCCGCGGGGGCAGTTGGAACAACGATGCGAACAACGCGCGTTGCTCGAATCGCAACAACAACACGCCCACGAATAGGAACAACAACATCGGGGTCCGTCTCCTCAGCTCATCAGAAAGCGAGAACGATGCTGTCTATGGACTGCGTCGCAGTGCATTGCTTGATGACCAGAACCGTACCCTGTTCCGGTAACAGCCGGACAAACAGCAGAAGCCGCGGCGGGGCTGGTAGGATTCAGCCGAACGCTCCGCCCTGGCAATATTGGAGGTCTGAATAATGCAAGGACTCTTTAGGAAAAGCGTGTGGGTCTTGGTTCCTTTCATTGGGACAACGTTTCTGTTGGGGTTGGCGGGTGCCCATTCGTTAGAAGACCTGAGCACGTCGTCTTCATTGCCTTTTCTACTGAACACACTTGCCGGACCCGACCAACCGGGGGCTCCGGGTGGAATTGGTGTGGGGAGTTCGCTTGGCTTCATTCTGAACACCCTGGTGGGACGCAGAGGCAATATCGCTCTTGGGGAAAGCAATTCTTTCATTCTGGATACGCGTGGCGTCTATGGGAAAAAACTCGATGGCATCTATGTTGCGGTGACTGTACATGGTCAGATCATGGAAGCCTTCTGGACAAAGGATGCCTCGACTTTGCGGGCCCCCTCGTGGCTCAATGACGCACAGACGAAACTGTCCTCCCTTGTGGCGGATATAAACCGGGAGCGGACGTCTGCGGAGAAGGGCAGCATCCTTTTCGTCGGTAAGCCAGTGGATTGGGCACAAGCCACGCATTCTGGCATTCCGTTGATTGCCTCGGGACGCATGCTGGAGTTGGCTTGGTCGCTGGGGGGTCTTGCCAGAGTAGACCGGCTGGTAAAGGGGCTTCTTTACCAGGCAAGCGGCAAACAACTGACATCCGCTGCCTCAAGGGCAGCAGCCAAACAGGCAGCGACGTCTCTTGCGGGTACAGTGAGCAGGTTGAAGGCTTCATATCCAAATACGCCTGTTTTCATAGACTTCATCGGTCATAGCCGAGGGGGTGCGGTCTCATCCCAGACGATTCGTGATTTCTACTCTTTGGGTTCATTCCCAGGTGTTGGGGTCTCTTTCACCGTTCTTGACGGGATAGATCCAACCGACGGAGGGCTACGTACTCTTGCCGGCAATATGCTCGGTGATCCGGAAATCGAGAAAGGCAAGGAGAAGCGTATCAGCAATTTCTACGCAGATCGTGCGATGTTGACGCTGGACTATCACAGGATCTGGTGGGGGAATCTCCTACTGTGGGTGAATGTGCACTTCGGGCTTGAGTTGCTCGATGCGACGCTTATCGTCAACGGTGCCCCGAAAGGGCGTTCGCGACCCGAACTCTCACCCGAGAGAGATCTGCTTCGTGTTGGGAAAGACCACGGGCTTGTTTGCACTGATTTCACCGACGATATCATTGAGAACATCACTCTTCGCAGCACACCTGCGTCTGGCTATTCTCTTCTTTCTACGAGTTACATTGGGCAGCTCATTCAGGATCCACTTCTGGACATTGCAATGCCGGCGCCACAGCGTCTGCACACACTGGCAGCAGAAGACGTCATCTCAGTGACGGACTTTATCCGTGATGGTTGGTTTCTGGAAACAGCCGAATTGGTTGCTGCTGCAACAGACATCCTCTCCGATCCGGAAGTCCAAAGCCTACTGACACCGGAACTGGATGTTGTGCGGGAAACGCTTGAGGAAACCAGTGCCGACTTCTTTCTCTCCGGAGGAGCTTGGGAAAGACAGGGTTCGGGTGTAACGATCCAATATCACAACACGGTTGCGTGTGCGTCGTTCGAACAGGATGCACTGCTGTTTCAACGGCTCGATCCGGAATCAATGAAATGCCGCACGATCAGCGCCACCGCCGAATTCCAATTCACTGCGGACGACGGCGTTCTGAATATGACTCTCAAGGGAGAAGGAATGATTGCTTCTGTCTCCGCTGATGCAACGATTGTTGGCACAAATTCGGTTTCTTTGATCAATGTAGTCGCGTCACGTACAAAGGAGGTCACGCCGGAAATCCAGGACATCATCGATTTCAAGGGCAGGGCAGTACGACTGTATGGCGCATCATCACAGAGAATCCTTGAACCGTCGTCGCCAATTCCCGATTTCAACAGTGACCAGGTTGTTGATGAGCAGGATTTATTGATTCTCTTGCAGGCATTCGGTGACGATCAGATGGAGTTGGATTTGAACGGCGACGGCACGATTGATGCCAGTGACGTTTTTGCGTTCTCCCAGTGGTGGAAGCACGACGTGAAAGAGTAGCGCGGCATGTACCCAGCACGAATACCACACTAAAGGATAGGTTGTGGCAGGTCGCCCGGCGTGCCCCCACGCCGGATCACAGATTCCTGTGTTGGTTTCACCGGTATCTTGGTTTCGGGGAAGCCAGGCTTCCTGCTACTTGTTGCGCCATTTTGACCATACTGCCATAACCTATTGATGTGTTTATTGTTAATAACGCTCTATTCTCCCCGTAAGGAAGATTTTTCCCCACTAAAGAGGCTTCGTCCGAGGCGAATCAATCTTCATCTGAGGTAAAGGAAGCTTCAATCGAGGCAGATGAAGTTTCCTATCAGCGATATCAGGCTTCGTTCGATGGACATTAAGTTTCATCTGAGGCAAATCAGGCTTGATTCGATGAAGATGAAGCGTGCTTGGCGCTCCCAAGGAAGACAACGGATGGGTCTGGCGATCCATCCTACGGCTCCCATTGGATTCCGTTCCTGCTTTGTGGTAGATGTAGGATGTGTTGAGCGGGCAGCAGTAGCACGACAGCAATACCGAGATGCAGAGGTGACTGCGGTTGAGTTTTCGAATTCTTGTTGTGGAAGACGACACCAACACCCGTGAGGCGCTTCGCAAGGCGTTGGCAGTGCCGGGAAACGAGGTCATCACCGCGCAGGATGGGAGTTCGGCGCTGGCGATTCTGGACGACAAAGTGGTGGATCTCGTCGTCAGCGATATTCGTATGCCTCGGATGGACGGTATGCAGTTGTTGACCGAAATCCGTGGCCGGTTTCCTTCCACGCACGTCATTCTTGTCACCGCCTACGGCAAGATCGAGTCGGCAGTCGAGGCGATGAAACAGGGCGCTTTTCATTACCTGACCAAACCGATCAACCTTGATGAACTGGATCAGCTCGTCAGTCGGGTGAAATCCCAACATGGTCTCGAAATTGAGAATGAATACCTTCGCGAGGAGTTTGAAAAGCGCTACGGGCTCAGGTCTCTCATCGCTGAGAGTCCCCCAATGCGAAATGTTTTCGAGATCATCAGCCGCATCGCACCTTCCCGTTCGAACGTCCTGATAACAGGAGAGTCCGGCACCGGCAAAGAACTTGTTGCCTACTCCATACATCTCCAAAGCCCCCGAGCCAAGAAGCCTTTTGTGGCGGTACACTGCGCCGCTTTGGCGGAAAACCTGCTGGAGAGTGAACTCTTTGGCCATGAGAGGGGAGCATTTACCGGTGCGGTTCAGCAGCGCAAAGGACGCTTTGAAATCGCGGACGGTGGAACCCTGTTTCTTGATGAAATCACCGAAATCAGCCCCGCGATTCAGGTCAAACTTCTTCGCGTACTTCAGGAGCGGCAGTTCGAGCGTGTTGGCGGAACCGATACACTGACGGTGGACATTCGCATTGTCGCGGCCACCAATCGAGACATCGAGAAAGCGGTTGAGGAAGGTCGTTTTCGAGATGATCTTTACTATCGGTTGAAGGTCGTGACCATTCCTGTTCCGCCTCTTCGTGAGCGCAAGGAAGACATTCCACTCCTGGTGGACAGCTTCGTGACGCAGTTTTGTGAGGAGAACAACAAGCGCAAGATGCCTCTTGCACAAGAAGCCATGAGGGCGCTTTGCGAACATGAATGGAAGGGCAACGTGCGGGAGCTGCGAAACGTCATCGAGAGTATGGTCGTTCTCGCCCGAGGCGAAACACTGACCGTTGCCGACCTACCCAGAGAAATAGCTCGAGAGCCGGAACCCTCGAATCTGGTGATTCCGAAATTCATGCCGCTCGCGGATGTCGAACGGCATCACATTCTGAAGACGCTTCAGGATGTTGAAGGCAACAAGAGCCGTGCAGCCGATCTTCTCGGTATTGGCAGAAGAACATTGATCCGAAAGCTTCATGAGTACCAGAAGAACGGTCTCTACAAAGAAACAGAGTAAAACCACCGTGCGACCCGCCTTTTTATTTCCAGTAGTTCTTCCTGAGAATCATCCGACTGGAGTCTCTCTCCACGACGGCTGGACATCGCTGCAGACTCACTCAAAGGAGCAATGGGTCTGATGAATGCTCCTTGCGTGGCAGCGCCGTTGTCTTTTCTGTACGCAGAAAGAGAAGGTCTCAATCGCGTTCTCGAGCGACTCCCCAAGCCAGGGGAGCAGGCGACATTTGGCGGCCTTGTCAGTTCCTCGCCCGCGTGGCTGGTCGCCTTTCTGGCGCAGCAACGACCCAGACCGTTTCTTGTGATCGTTCGCGATCAGAACCGTCTCTATGAAATGGTTGAGGATCTCCAGTTCTTCTTCCGTGAAGCCTTGGGTGAGACAGCTGTCAAGGTGCTGCCTTTTCCGCATGTCGAGACACTTCCCTATGAGAGCAAGCCACCCGAGATGTCCATTGAAGTTGAGCGTGCTGAAGTGTTCAAGCAGTTGCTCGCCCCTTCAGGACAGGTGGAGAATCTTGCCCCGATGGATGAGGGAGGTTCTTCCGACGAGCAGAGGGTGATCATCGTTGCTCCCATCCGTGCACTCCAACGGCGTCTTCCCCCTGCATGGCTGGTTCGGGACATCCTCTGGGTGTTGGAAGTGGGCAGTCAGGTTGATCGAAACAGCCTTGTCCGATGGGCGGAGCAGGAAGGCTACGAGAGGCGAGATCTCGTCGCTATTCCAGGACATTACTCGATTCGTGGCGGGATCATGGATCTCTTTGCCTTTACGCATGAGATTCCGATTCGCATCGAATTCTTTGGCAACGAAATTGAATCCATCCGATTGTTCGATCCAATGACGCAGCGCTCGGTGAAACAGGTCAAATCGGTTCACCTGGTTCCTCTCGGCAGGGAAAATCTTGTCGTTCAGAGCTGGAAGTCAGGGCAGGCATTGGACAGCCTGCTTGCCTATCTGCCGGAGCGAACCCTTGTTGCTGTCTGTGAGGAAGGGGAGATCGCAAAGGAATCAGAGCGCGTCATGGAACTGGTGGTGAAGATGTACCACCAGACGGAGCTTCCCGATGAACAAAGCCGGGATGAGCGCGTTCCCCCAGATGTTCTCTATTCAGATTTTCCATCCATCCGTTCTGAACTGGAGCGGTTCCCGATACTTCAAATGGTGTCCTTTCGCTCCGTGAGTGAGGAACTCGAGGGCGTTCATGAGCACGACGTGGACTTTTCGATTCGCTCGATGGAGTTCCAGCAGGGCGACCACAAGGCGCGACTTGCAGAACTGTCACACCGCCTGAACGAAGGTTTGACCGCCGCGCTGTCTTGTGACAATGAAGGCCAAAGGGAACGACTTGAGGAATTGCTTCGGGATCAGGGAATCCTGTTGCCCGACGCTTGGGAGAGACTTCGGATTCTGGTTGGCGAACTGCATCATGGATTCTCGGCACCGGAGAGCCGGTGGGCGCTCCTGACAGATCGGGAAATCTTCAGACGGTACAAAAGAATCCGCGCACCACGACATGCGGGGCTGGGGATTCCTGTTCGAGATGTGCTGGACTTGCGTCCCGAAGACTATGTGGTGCATGAGGAACACGGCATCGCGCAATTTGTGCGGCTTGCTCGTTTGAAGGTGGACGAGAAGGAAGGAGAGTTCATCGAACTTCGGTTTGCCGATCAGGGTAAGCTCTACGTGCCTGTGGACAACGTTCATCTGATTGGCCGATATGTGGCCGGTTCCGAGCAACCACCCAAACTCTCAAAACTTGGCAGTAAAGTCTGGGAAAATACCAAACGACGCGCCCAGGAAGCCATTGAAGAAATGTCTGGGGAGCTTCTGGAGTTGTATGCCCGTCGGAGCGTTGCCCAAGGCATGGCGTTCTCAAAGGATTCACCGTGGCAGCGTGAATTTGAAGCGTCCTTTGTCTACAACGAAACACCGGATCAACTCCGCAGCATCGAAGAAGTCAAGAAAGATATGGAATCGCCCAAGCCGATGGATCGTCTTTTGTGCGGCGATGTCGGTTTTGGAAAAACCGAAGTGGCACTTCGAGCGGCGTTCAAGTCGGTGATGGAAGGCAAACAGGTTGCGGTTCTGGTGCCAACAACGATTCTCGCTCAGCAGCACTACCGAACTTTTGCTGAGAGAATGGCGGACTATCCCATAGAAATTCGGGATTTGTCCCGTTTCCGTTCCGCCGCCGAGCAGAAAGAAACGGTCAGGGAACTCGCACAAGCCAAGGCGGACATTGTCATCGGAACGCATCGGCTTTTGTCTTCCGACGTCAAATTCCGAGACCTCGGTTTGCTTATCGTTGATGAAGAGCAGCGTTTCGGCGTCAAGCACAAGGAACGTCTGAAACAGATGAAAACGTCAGTGGATGTTCTGACTCTTACGGCAACACCCATTCCGAGAACGCTCTATCTCTCGTTGTCGGGTTTGCGCGATATGAGTCAGTTGAGCGTTCCGCCGGAGGACCGGCTCCCAGTCCTGACCTACGTCGTGGATTTCAAGGCACCCGTTATCGAATCGGCGATACTCAGGGAGATGGCACGTGGGGGACAGATCTATTTCCTGCACAATCGCGTTCAAACGATTGGGAGTATGGCCAACTACGTTCAGAAACTGGTTCCTGATGCCCGCATTGCCGTGGCTCATGGCCAGATGCCCGAGAAACAGCTGGAGCGATTGATGATGGAGTTTGTCGAGGGGCAGTATGACGTTCTGGTCTGTACGACAATCATCGAATCGGGTCTGGACATTCCCAATGTGAACACGATTCTGATCAACCGGGCAGACATGTTCGGACTGGCGGATCTTTATCAACTGCGAGGGCGTGTCGGTCGAGAGCGACACCAGGCTTATTGCTATTTGCTGGTGCCGGGCACCAAGGCGATCACCCCGCAGGCGCGGGAACGTCTTCTGGCACTCCAGGAGTTTTGGAAACTGGGTGAAGGCCTGAACATTGCGCTTCGCGACATGGAAATTCGAGGCACCGGCAATCTGCTGGGGCGACAACAGCACGGGCACATCTCCGCTGTTGGATTCGATCTTTATCATAAGATGCTCCGAGAGACGGTGACGCAGATGAAGGGATCCGAGACACACGAGATATATCCCGAAACACTCCTGGAATCTCCGGATCGCGGGGAAATTCCCCCCACCTATGTGGAAAGTCCGCGACAGCGTTTAGCACTTTACAAGAGGCTTGCTGTCCTGCGCACCGTTCAGGGGCTGGATGAGTTTCGTGACGAGATTCGGGATCTGTATGGGCCGCTGCCGCCGGAAACGGAACGTCTTTTCACTCTTCGTCGGCTGCGCAGCTGTGCACGGGATGTGGGTATCGAGTACATGAACATCGGCACACATCGGGTGCGAATGCGCTTCTGCGATGAGGCGATCAAGAGTTTCGATGCTCGTGTCATTCTGAACTTGGCCAACCTCAATCGGTTTCGGATTCAGATGACAACCCGGGATGGTCTCAGTTTGGTGGTCATCTGGAATGAGATCTCCGAAGAAGAAATGCTCCGTGACCTTCAGGAGATCGTCGAGGCCTTCGCGAAAAGCGGGACAGGCACTTCTTGACTTTTCTTGCCCATTAGTGTTATACAAACTCCTGTGCTGCAGAGCGGGTGGCACAGATGGGCGTGTGGAAGACACCGTCCACCCAAGTGCTTATGATACAGAAGCCGCATTCCGCCGGGATCTGGTTTCTCCAGAAAACGTTGCCATTGTCGGGTCGCCAATTCTTGGTGTCTGCCAGAAAGGATAGGCCTGTCATGCAACGCAAACAAGAGGGATTCACGTTCATTGAGATCATGGTCGTCGTAGGAATCATTGGGTTCATTGTGGCGATCGCTGCGGCAAACTACTTCACTGCCCGCAAGAATGCGCAAGGATATATGTGTACGGAGAACCTTGCCAAAATGCACGGAGCCAAGCAACGATGGGGTTTTGAGAATAATGCAGAGGAGACAGATGTACCAACTTTCGATGACATTCTTCCCTATCTGGATACCAAAGAGGGACAGTTGGCGATCGAGTGTCCTGCCGGTGGCACATACTCTCTGAATCCTTTGAATGAAGTGCCGACCTGCTCACTGCAATCCACAGAAGGCAGGCACAGTCTTCAGAAGTGACCTTTCTGTCTCTTGTTGGCTCACTCAACTGCTGACAGAATCGAGGTATTCGTCCCGTGCGAGTCTTGTCAACTCTCATTGCCATCCTGTTGCTGGGTTGTTCGCTGACTTTGGCAGACGCTGCCGATTTGACTCTTGAGGGATCACCTTACCATCCCATAGTTTATGTCACGGCGGAAGATGTCGCTCGTGCCCGATCTGCCATTGCATCAGAGACCGATGCTCAGGCGTGGTACAACACGCTCCTGGCGGAATGGAGCAACTGGAAAGACAAGTCCCCTGAATGGATCCGAGACGTCATGCCGGATGAAGGAGCCTGCTTTGCGTATGGGTTCACAGGCTGCCCAATTTGTGGCGGACGCTGGAGTGCGTGGGGTGCAGCTAAGTGCTCCTTTGACAATCCAGGGCATGTGGAATGTTCCAAGGGACATATTCTTCCCAACGAGAAGTGTCCTGATGCAGGAACAGGTTACGTGGCTTCTGACGGAAGAATTCACTATCTCGTTGGATCCTACAACGCATGGGTGGTGGAGACGCTATGCGCAAAGATCGCTTCACCCTGTTCAGACATCTACGCCCTCTCGGATGATGAACAAGCTGGAAGGATGGCGGCGGTTATTCTGGATGAGTTTGCTCGTATCTATCCATCCTGTGATAAAGGCTCATGGGACTATCCATCGAATCCACCCAGCGGACGGTTCTGCCGACCCTGGTACCAAGTGGCAAGAGTGTTGGTGGAATATGTGGACATCTACGACAAGATCTACTCCCATCCTGCGCTGGATGAACCGTCTTCCCGAGAAGGATTGACGCGACGGGAGAACATCGAAAAGAACCTTCTCCTTAACGGTGCGCAATACTGTTACGAGCAGTCCAAAAAACAGGGAGGCCTTCACAATGGCCAGGCCGATTACATTCGAGGTTCGCTCGCTGTTGGAGTTCTGCTGGGGATTCCCGAATACGTGACATGGGCGGTAGACGGGGCATTTGGCATCAAGTCCATGATGGCGAACAATTCCGACCGTGAGGGAAGGTACTTTGAAACGTCCGCCCTCTATTCCAGTCATACCCGCCATCTCTACATCAGTTTCGCGGAACCACTTCTCAACTACCGTGGAAGCATGTATCCCGAAGGCATCAATCTCTATGAGGACGCTCGATTTCAGTCCTTTCTCACTTTGCCTATCGCCCCCGTTGTCTGTCTTGGACAGACCGCTCCCTATGGGGACACGGCACCGGTCGTCACCAGAAATCCCTTTCCCTATCACCCCAGGCAGTTCTCTGACTACATCTATGCGGAGATTCTTGCTACCAGGCTCCAGGAACCTGAAGAACGAGCAGGCTATGAGGCCTTGCTCAAAGAAATGGAAGACCGTGGTGCGGATCCGTCGAAGTTGAACGTCAAATGGCGTGTCTATCATCGAACGCCGGGTCGGGTCCTCTCTGGCACACTGACTCCGAAGATCAAGAGTCTGTTGGATGGTTCATTCTTCTTCGGGCAGACAGGTTTCGCCATTTTCCGAAAAGGTTTGTCGGACAATGCCCATGCTGCCATCTTTCGTTTTGGGCCATCCCTGGTCCATGGGCATCTGGACGATCTCAACGTCAATTATTTCGCGCAAGGCTATGAACTGACCTATGACCTTGGATACAGCTTGGGCAGTACGCATACTCAAGTGGGTTGGGCAAAGCAGACCATCGCTCACAATACGGTCGTTGTTGATCAACAGAGCCAAGCCGGAACGCAATTCGGTGGATCGCTCCTCCGCTTCCTCGACCTGCCAGAAATGGCTCTGGCGGAGGCGACATCGAACGCCTATCGGGAAATCGGGGTTGATACCTACCGCAGGCTCATCGTGCTGACTGGCGACTATCTTCTGGATGTGTTTCGAGTCAAGGGAGGAACAACCCACGATCTTCCTCTGCATGCGCTCTCCGTTGATATGTCGGTCGAAGGACTGGAACTGGGTTCGGTTCAGAAGGGAAGCCTTGCCGGTCAGGACTTTCGGTGGGGACACATGCAGATGAATGATGGTGACATGAGCGGATATCCCAACAAGCCCTCTTGGAATCCGCCACCTGGCAACGGGTACGGATTCCTGGTTGACGTGCAGTCAGCAACACCCACGCAGCCTTGGAAAGCCGCTTGGCAGATTCCAGATGGGAGCGACACACGTTTGTCCTTCTTGCCGCTGTATCAAGCGTCAGACACAGTTTTCTCAGCCACAACGCCCGGCCTCTATCCTCATTTCCCACGCGCAAGACACATCATTCGGCGTCGGCAGGGCGAGAATCTATCGAGTTGTTTTGTTTCTGTCTGGCAGGCAGGGACTGCGTCATATCCCGATCGAGTTCGATCCATCACCCGTTTGGACAGAGGTCTGGAGACAATTTCAGCAGATTCGGCGCTGGCGGTTCAGCTGGACTTGGGCGATGACATCAAGGACATTTGGTTCCTGAATCCGCATTCGGATACCTTTGTGGACGCGACGGTTGATGGACAAACGGCAAGGTTCAAGGGTTCTCTGGCACGATGCCGACTTCAGGCGGGTGAGCTGACACATCTTGTCATGCTTGATGCCTCCGAGATCGCCATTGGCGGGTGGGTGTTGCGCCTGGATCAGCCGGCGCGAAGCGCATCGGTTGCGAGCCTTCCTGATGGCTCACCCCAGCTGCGCATCGGTCCCGAATGGTCTGATGACGCACGATATGACGGATGCCCGGTGTTTTTCAGCAACAGTTCCTATACCCATCAGTCGGTTTACACTGTCCAACAATGTCGCAGGAGAAAAATGATCCTGCAGCAGAGCGATACGTTACTTGGGCGTGCCGTGGTGCATGAGATTCTCGATGCCTCACGAATGACCACGCTTGTTCCACACGAGTACGCTCGACATGTTCTCCGGAAATCGCCATCGGGATACTTTCGCGGCAAGAAACTGTGCAATGAGAGCCGTACTGTCTGGACAACGGTTCATTCAGTCAAGCAAGGTGCTCCAGTCGTGGAGATCGAAGTTGACTCGACAACAGGATTCAAGGCGGGCGATGTATTCTTTTACAACGATATTCAACCAGGCGATACGCTTACTGTGCAGCACTTCGTCGAGTTGAAGAAGCTGCCTGAAGGAACATGGGCACTCAATGCGAATACGGATGTCATGGTGTCTGTGCCTGATTCCTTCCCAGCCATGGCGTATACCGATGCGAGTGGTGCTTTCAAGGCTTTGGATCGGGGTGCGGTTCAACGCGGTTCACTTCCCGACTCCGGCGAGACGTTCCTGAGGCCGCTTCAGTGACAGGGCGCATGGAATTCTCTGGTGAGCAGGATAGCACCTGCAGGTGCGTGAGCGATGGCCTCTCCCTTGGATGCTCGCTCGGGAAATGACACGCCTCTCTTGGACTCTGTGTCACTGGGAGAAGTGTCCTGTCGCCGACCGAAGTAAGGTTGCGTTCAAAACGATTCAGACCAACAGCGAGACCTGAAGAAACCAATGGGCATAGTCCTCAAAATCACGTTCCTTTCCAAAGCGGAGTGATTTTTTCAGAGGTTTCCCTTGAAGCAGTGCATCCACGCCGGGATTCTTCTTGACGCTCGGGCAACATTCCGAGAGCCTTTTCACGAGATGTGGAAAAGCGTCTTCAGTCCGCTCGACTTGATGGCGCTCCAGGCAGGAGAAGTTGAACTTGTCCGCGTAGATTCTCACCTGGATTGGTGGATTGTTGCCGACCAGACAGAGCACAAAGGGCCAGGTCTCTTTACTTCCCTTTGAAGTAATGGGCACATCCTGAACCCGAATTCTGCTGTAACCCATTGTGGCGTAGACGAAGGCCTTTGCAGTCGTAGAGAGTCCGACTTCCTTCTCTCGAAATACCTGAGCGGCGCAGAGTATCGTGAATGCCTCTGGCTCCAGTGCAATGCTCTTTCGGTCGTCCTCCCCCAAAAAACAAAGTCTGCCTTCTTGAAAGACCATTCCCCGGCACTGAAATTCAACGGGCAGTGGCATGAGCAGGCGAGTTGGGACAATGATTGTGGTAGTTCCGACTGATCGTAGATTCTGCGCCAAGCGTTCTGCCTGAAAGCCGGGAATTGCTTCAGCGACAATACCGGGTGCTCTTCGAGCCAGTTGTCTTGCATCGAGAACATGAAGTCCCAGACAGTGCTCCAGCACTTCTGAGACACGCATGAAATCCCACGGTTCAAATCGGTCACGCACAACGGCGTATGTTCCCCCCGACTGAGTCTGCTCTGCGTTTTCCGGAAGTGCCATGACCAAGTCTCCTTGCGATTCTTCCAGGCAGTTACATCTGGGGTTTGCCCTCCGACAGCACAAACGGTGCTACCGATGGTCGTTGACATCATTGAACGAGTCTCTGCTCTTGTCAACAAACCTTGTTGACAACCAGTCCCGTCAATTGCAATACTCTCAGCGCTTACAATGATGGGATTGCATAGAAAAAGAGTGTTTTATTCCGGATATCTTCCGGTCTTGTTTTTTGTCTTGTGTTTTGGCGCATGTTCCACGCAAAGAGACCAGGGCACCCGAGCGCAAGACAAGGTCGCTTCCCCAGAGGATATTCCATCCCTCGCTCTGATCACGGACAGAGAGTTGTTTGAGACTCAGACTGAAGAGAAGGGGTCTTATGTCTCTTCAATGGTCATTGCGTCCAGCGGCGAGATTATATCCGTTGTCTCTCCATCGGGAGCGATTAAGCGATACGATTCGGACTTTCAATCCCTGGGTGAAATCTCCCGACCTGATCCAACCTGGATTCCTTTTCTTGTCCAGATTACACCGGACGACATTCTTTATCTGGCGAGTGGCAGTTCTGTCCAACGTTTTGAGCTGAAGACCAACCAGTGGGATCAGCAGTTCACAACAGCTCTTCCGAAAATGCAGAAAGTCTATGCCATTGCATCTGACGTGACGGGCGATCTCTGGGTTCTTCGCGACAATCCGGATAGGACTGACAAGACGAGACCCAAGCAGGTTTTGCATGTCACTGAAGAAGGCGTGATACTGAACCAGTGGTCTGTCCCATCCGTTGCCGCTCTTGCCAACAGGATGACATGTGCTCCTGATGGAACGATCCTCATCACCGAGACTTCTTCGATCTGGTGGTTCAGTCGTTCTGGCTCGCTTTTGCGAACCATCTCCCAGCCAAACCGCCTGGCCAAGAGTGGGGAACCACCGAGCATTGCAGTGGACTCTCGGAACTTTCTGTATGCGGCGCATCCTGACATGCACACTTTCGACGTCTATGGGGTGACCGGCGAACTGCTTCTGCGATGGAA
Organism: Candidatus Omnitrophota bacterium; assembly: GCA_029558215.1. Lineage (GTDB taxonomy): Bacteria > Hinthialibacterota > Hinthialibacteria > JAKQFZ01 > JAKQFZ01 > JAKQFZ01. The sequence goes on along the minus strand of JAKQFZ010000796.1, from coordinate 7,422 downwards.
GCACTCGGTTTTCCGTGACGGACCGATTAACGCGCCCAAAGGGGTCTTTCTCGATCAGAAGGGACGCATGTTTCTCACACATCGCAAGAACCATGTCTCGGTATTCTCCGTCGGCTATGAGCCACGACGTATTCCTCTCGCCCAACAGGGCATTGTTCCAGAGGGACCCAGTGTTCTTTTGGTGACATTAGATACAACGAGGTTGGATCATCTGGGTATTGGGGGATATGAGCGACCGACCAGCCCGAACATTGATGCACTTGCACACGACGGGGTCTGGTTTCCCAATGCGGTCAGTTGTTCTGCAGATACAACGGCCTGTCATGCGACAATGTTGACGTCGCTGCAACCTTTCTGTCACGAGACAAGAAATGGTGGCTTTTACCTGAGGCCTGAGTTCACCTCGCTCGCGGAGATGTTTGATGAGGTTGGATATCACACCGCGGCGTTTACCAGCGCGTTCACCTTGGTTCCCGAAATCACCTGGATCGATCAGGGATTTCATCTCTATGTTCCCTGTAACTACATTGAGGATGGCGTTCGGTATCAGGAATCTGGGAAACGGCTTGCTGAGCACACAAACCGCCTCGTCTTCAAATGGCTCGACACAATGAAAGGGAAGAAGTTCTTCCTCTGGGTTCACTATTTTGATCCTCATTCGAAATATCTGCCTCCCGAAGGCTTTCTCGGACGTTTTCAGTACGATCGAAACGATGAACGGCTCAACATTCAGGCCAAGACTTTCTGGGCGGATGCTCCCGTCGGTGAGTACATTGACCGCTACGATGAGGAGATCCTCTACATGGATCACCACGTCGGAGAGTTGCTCCGATATCTGGAACAGAACGATTTCACCAAGGATCTCTTCATCGCTCTGTTGGCAGATCATGGAGAGGTGCTCTACGAGGACAAAGTTTCCGCCTTCAAGCATGGACACACACTGCTGGATGTTGAGTTTCGCATTCCCCTCATTGTTCGAGACTATACGGGTCGCTTCATCAGCAAACCTGAAGTATCGGATTGGTGTGCAGAGCAGATAGATATCGCGCCCACGCTTGCCGAGGTGGCGGGACTACAACGGCCAGCCGTCTTTCAGGGCACGAGTCTGCTCCAGGTGCTTGCCGGCAATGCAAAGCCGAGACCTTTTTCCTGGTCTCAGGTGATGCGATACGACCTGAGGGACAAGTCTCGAAGGTATTGCATCAGGAAGGGTTCTCTTAAATTCAGTGCAGACACCGCCAGAGCAGGGGGGACAATGCATGAACTCTCAGCGAACGATCTCTCTGAACGAACAAAACTGATCTTATCTCCTCAGCAGTTGGCAGCACGGCTGAATGTGAACCTGGATGGCGTGCCCGCTCAATTGCAGAAGGGCACAAATCTCTTGTTTCTACATTCCGTCTATCCTGGGCTTGAAGAACTGATGGCCTTCAACGAACTCTCGCCTTCGGGCATCTACGAACGATTGAGAGAAATCTATGGAGCCGCCATTGTTTGGGATCCGAACACACTTCCAATAGACACCGGCAGAGACAATACTCTTACGCTTGATGAAGAGCGACTTGAGGAACTGCGAGGCTTGGGCTATGTCGGCGACTGAATCACAGTGCGGTTCCTTGAAGAAAGAATTCGAGGATTGTTTTGTTGATTTCGATGGTGAATTCCTTTCCATCGGCAATTCGCTCATCCGTAGAACCTGGGTTCTCAAGAGTGACCGGTTCAACGCCATCTCAATTGCGACAGCGCATAGGTCGCTTTCTCTACCCGTTATGGAAAAGGCTTCCTATGATTTTCTGTACGAAGGACTCACCGCGCGTCGCATCGGCAAGGAGATGTGCCATCGCCCTTTGCAACTCAAGAGCATACACGCCTGGGCACGCAAGAAACCGGTCATTGGTTCCCCACGACTTTCCGTCTGTTTAACGTTCGATGATCCATGGCAGGGACTCTCGGTTCGGTGGTGGGCACGTGTGATGCCTTGTGTTGGAGCAATCAGCGTTCAGTGTGAGATTCGTTCTGAGAATGCACCCCTGGGCAGTTACAACCGTTCGGATTTCGAAAATGTTATTGACAGTGTTCCCGTGCCTGACGATGTTCAGAGCATTGAGTCTGTTGTCTTTCGGGCGCGTTCTGACCGAACCAATGAGCTGGTTGACGTACAGAACGGTTCAGTTGAGAGTCTGCAGTCCGCTGGCGCGTTGGGCAACATCCTCTATGTTCTGACCGAGTCAGGAAAAGGTCTCTTCGTACTTCACGATGGTCCGTGTCGAGAAGACCGAAGGCAGGAAACCGAGGCTGATTTTCGGATTCAAGACGGCAGGCTGCAATGCCTTGGCTGGGGAATACGACCCGAGGAGATCGTCCACCGTCAGTATCGTCGCAGCTGTTCCGTCACTGTTGGAACATTCAATGGCGGCAGTCTGGACGCGCAGGCAGCACTCAAGCGTTTCCTGCGACGGCGATATCCCAGTCTCGGACGTTCGAGGCCTGTGATTATCGCCAACCCGTGGGGAGATCGGAAGTGGTATGAGCATGCGCACGCGGCGTTTGTGCATGAAGAGTTGGCTGCATGTTCCGAGATTGGCATTACCGATTACCAGCTGGATGACGGGTGGCAGGCGGGGGGAACCCTTCAGGATCTCAGTGCAAACAAAGTCATCGTGGACGACTACTGGAAGTGCCATCCCAAAAATTTCCCTGGTGGTTTCAAGGCGCTCCGAAAGCGTTCGGAGCAGTCGGGTGTCAGACTGGCGCTTTGGTATGCGGCTGATAGCAACAGAAACTACCGAAGATGGGCAGACGATGTAAAACGTCTTCGGAAACTCCGGCGCGATGGCAGATTTGAGCGCATCAAGATTGACATGATACGTACGCGAACCTGGGATGCCGAAGAGAACCTCTTCCGGTTCCTATCGGCAATCCGACGGGATGATCCGAACATTGTTTTTGACCTGGATGTGACGGGCGCGGCACAACGTCCGGGGTACTTTTTGCTTCAGGACTACGGGGACATTTTTGTGGAGAACCGTTACACTGCCTGGGGCAACTATTTTCCCTGGAAGGCAGCGCGGAATTTCTGGAAACTTGCCCATCATCTCCCACTTCAGAGGCTTGAGATGGAGTTTCTGAATCCCCGACTCAATAAAGAGAAATACTCCAAGGACGATCTGTTGGCACCCAGGCATTATGAGATTGGCTATCTCTTCGCGATGACCTTCTTTGCCATTCCGCTGTGCTGGTGTGAACCGTCGGCGCTTGCAAAGTCTGACCGGACACGACTCAAGCCACTTCTCACGCTGCGTCGGCAGTTGCACAGCAGGATTCAAAAGAGCCTTGTAATTCCCATTGGAGATGAACCCAACGGCAAGACCTGGTTTGGGTTTCTGGCACTCGAAGAAGATGGGTGTTCCGCATTGCTGTCTGTTTTTCGGGATAGACTCGCACCCGAAGAAACGGAGATCGATCTTCCCTTCAACGTATCCGTTCGAGCGGCGTTTGAACGGCTTGCTGGAGAGGTGCAGATCTCCGGCGGATCTGGAACTTGGTTTTGCGGCGCTCGGCCAGGCACCTTCGGGATATTCTCCTTGCAGCTGAACTGCATATAATCGAGGCCATTGTGTCTGTCTTCTCTGGATTTCCTCCTTTCTTGACAAGATGTGGCATCGTACGTATGCTTCCTCAGGTGGTAATGATATGAATCCTGATAAAGTGATCCATTCGCTGGAAAAGTTTTTCTTTTGGGGCTCGGTTGCTCTTCTGGTTGCCTTTCTTTTTACGGTGCATGTCCTTCATAGGGCCCGTGCGCCGTTTGCCAAGGAGGAGTACTACCGGTTGGGACTCTACGACAAACCCATACTCTATCCGACGCCTGCTCCGTATGTCCCTACGGAGAAATGGGTTACGGAGGCCGAGCAAAATGCCGCGACCGGAGAGGCACGCATTTTGAGCCCCGACGCTCTGAATGATCTCGAATAGCCCGAGAACCGGCCGAAGACTGCCGGTTTCGAGGATTTTCTGAGAATCTGCTCAAGAAAGAGCTCAATACGGTCGAAAAGAGAAGCAGATAGCGGAGAAAGGACCGGTTGAAGACCATGGATATCCAAAGAGTCGGGATGTTTTTGAGGACAGTCCTTGGGCCTGCCAAGAAAGCTGAGGACAAGCAACCAAGCCCGAAAGATGCGGGTGGTGGGGACCAGGTCCAGATTTCTGCCGATGCCCGAAAGGCTCGAGCAGTGCAGGAGTTCACTGACATGGTCCAGACAGCAAAGTCTTTGGATTCAACGGATTCTGAACGAGTGGAACAGGCGCGAGCGCGTGTGGCCTCCGGAGAGTACCTCAAGGAAGAAGTCAGTCGTGAAGTGGCCTCCAAAGTCCTTGAGGATTTGGTCTAGGCACATTCCGAGAAGGAAATCTGACTTACACCAGCCCCGGTCGTCCGGGGCTTTTTCGTTTGGCAGGTTTCACGTGTTTCGACAGCATTCCAGAGGTTTTCTCTTGCCTCGTCCAGCTGAAGATAATAGGATACGCGACGTTCGGTGGGATGGCCGAGTGGTTTAAGGCGGCGGTCTTGAAAACCGTTGGGCGAAAGTCCCGTGGGTTCGAATCCTACTCCCACCGCCATCTATCTCCCCTCTTGCACAAGTCCACTTTACAGCTGCCTGGTAAGTGTTTATCTTACTTCTGGTGACACAAAGTCCGAAAGGCGCGTATCATTTATTGAGCAAGCGTCCAAAGGAGTGGGCATAGCCCACGTGCCTGCAGGTGCTTACCTGCTCGGAATTGTTGCGTTGCCTTCAGGAAAGTCCATGGAGTGCAACATATCAGATTTATCAGTATAAGGAGTCTTCCAGCCATGAGTGATCCAAAGAAACTGAGTGCAGCGACCGAAAGCAAACCCAGGGTGCCCACTATCGGCGTCTTCGCGACGTGTGATCCCCGAATTGATGAGGATTCTCGAAAGCGGGCAGTCAACATCGTCGAGATGACCGCGCGTGTTCTTGCGAAGTCTGTCATTCTTCCCGACAAGACGCCTGTACGAGTTGTCTTTTCACCTGTTTTGGTGGACGGTGAGAAGCAGGCGGACATCGTTGCAGGCCAGTTCAAAGCCGAGCAGGTGGATGTGCTGGTCTGCGCTCCCGATACGTGGGCGTTTCCACAGTTGGGTTTGATCTCTCTGTTGCAGCAGTTTCCTGCGGACACACCGATCAATCTGACTTGCGGGAACAGCGGGCCAAAGCCTGGCGTCGTTTTCACCCATGCCGCCTGTGGTGCCATTTCCCAGTACGGACGGCTGATTCACATCAACGTTGGAACGTGGCCTGACACAGGACTCAAGCCTGAGATGACTCCGGAGACAGCCAAGGCGCTTGTTGATTGGGCGTATGCCGCCTTGACATTCAAATCGCTCCAAGGTCGTCGTGTCGTGGTTTTCGGACACGATTCGATGGGTATGGAAACGGCTTTGGCACACGTCATCCCGACCCGAAACACTTTCGGCATCGAGGTCACAAGACTGGATATGAAACTCCTTTCCGACATGCTTCACAAAAGAGCCTTTGACGCCAAAGAACTTCAGGCGCTTCGAGGCTGGATAGACGAGCACATTGGCAAGCGTCTCGAACTGAGAGGCAAGGCCGACAGCGAACGCTTCAATCAGAGTCTTGCAATGTACCTTATCGTTCGCGACCTGATGGCGGATCTGAACGCGGTTGGCGGTGGATTTATGAGCCAACTGGAATGGGGCTCGGACACTCGAGGCATTCCGCTTCCCGTTGCAGACGTCATGGAATCGCTCTTCAACTCCACTTTCGACCACAATGGTCGCAAACCTCCTCTGCCCTACGCGACGGAAGCGGATGTGCAGGGACTTCTGACCATGCTGTTCTTCACGTATCTGACCGGCGGCAACCCGCCTCTGTTCATGGACTTCAGAAAAGTCTGGGAGCCGTGGGAGATCAACAAACTGGCGAAGAAACTGAAGATTCCCGGACTGAAGGGGAAGACGCTGTGGGAAAAGAAGGGCTTGGTGGATGGAGACAATTCAGGCAGCGCTTCGTTTGACTGGGCTGCCAAACCAGGAGCTTCCGTGAAAAAGATTCTGTCTGGTGTTGGAATGCCACTAGCCGATTCGGGTTATTTCCCTGGCTTGGGCAATTCAGTCACATTCGTCTCGCCGGCAGGCATTGAAGGTATTGCGGCGCGACTTGCCTACAGTTCCCTGTCGGGGATGTTTTCCCTGGTCTGGGATGAGGCGACTACGGTGGAACTCCCTGGCAAGTTGTCCCGCGCGGTCTGCCAGACTTCGACCTCCACGTGGCCTCACACATTTGTGGTGCCCAAGTACGCGACTATGATCGAGTACAAGCAGTTCGCACCGGCGAACCATTTTCACATGACCTGGGGCTTGGAGCCGTCGCGTGTTCAGTACTGGATGGACTTGGCAAACGTTCTCTCGGTCACACCGTGGCAGGCGCGTCCCGGCTTCATCGAAAACGTGGACAGACCGACGCCTCTTCTGTTCCTTTTGAACGGTGGAGAGAATCAGGCCAAGATGCTGCGTATGAAGAGATGACTTCCCCTGAGGGGGCGTCTGTGCTCATGTGTTGTTGCCTCAGAGAGATGAAATACGTCTTGCTGAACTGAGGCCATCTCAGCAATCGAAAGGATCGAGTTGATGAGCAAGATTCATCGAAGGGACTTTCTGAAAAGCAGTATCGGAGCAACCGCGGCGCTGTTTGCGGGGTGCGCGACTGCGCCTCATGCAAGAGTTCTTGGCGCCAACGATGACGTTCGTGTTGGTGTGATCGGTCTTCGTAACAAGGGACAGCACCTGGTTCGAGACTTTCTTGCTGTGAAGGGCGCTCGAGTCGTTGCCGTTTGTGATGCCGATACGGCCTTTCTCGACAGGGAAGTCGAGGCAGCCGGCAAGCGCAAGCAAACCCTTACCGTGTATCAGGATCTGCGTCGTATGTTGGAGAGTCCTGATATAGATGCGGTGGTTATCGCGATGCCGAACTTCTGGCATTCGCTTGCCACGGTCTGGGCGTGTCAGGCAGGCAAAGACGTCTACGTGGAAAAGCCGGTGTCTCACAACATCTGGGAAGGTAGAAAAATGGTTGAGGCGGCGCGCAAGTACAAGCGTGTCGTTCAGGCGGGAACCCAGAAGCGTTCTGATCCAGGTGCCCAGGAAGCGTTTGCCTACATTCAGCAAGGACATCTGGGCAGAATCAAGGTGGTGCGTGGGTTCTGTTTCAGGGAGCGAGGAAGCATCGGCATTGCGGACGGCACCCAGCAGGTCCCCGCGACCGTGAATTATGATCTGTGGTGTGGACCGACTCCTCTGGCTCCGCTGAACCGAAAGAGTCTGCATTATGACTGGCACTGGTTCTGGTCTACCGGCAACGGCGAGATCGGCAACCAGGG
>JAKQFZ010001227.1 GCA_029558215.1 Candidatus Omnitrophota bacterium | reverse complement strand
GAATCCACTGATCACCCGAAACATCGTGGCTGGAAACATCGGTGGCAGTCTGTCAACAATCTCCGAGTATAAAGTCGGCGCAGGGATTCTGCTGTATAGTTCCAACAGCAGACTGGTCAGCAATCTGATCACAGGTAACATTGTCCGTGGCTATGGTGGCACTTACGATGCCGCAGCGATCTGCTTGCTGGGTGGTTCTCCCGTGCTTCTGAACAACGTCATTGCCAACAACGCCTGTGACAGTCTTGACACAAGCAAGGGCGTCGTCGGCATGGAGAACACCACACCGTGTATTGCCAACAACATATTCCTCCAAAACAACAAGAACAGCGCGCTGACCGAGCTGAACGATTCCGCCAGTCCGGCTCAGCTGAGCAACAACCTCTTCTTTGGCAACGCCAACATGTACCTGGAACGGGATTACCTGGGGGGGACAAGTCAGATCAACTCTGTCACCGATTTGGCGACTTTCGGATTCTATGACAACTTGGAGGCCAATCCGGAATTGGTGGGCGTCTACCGAGGTGTCGGTGACTCAATCACGGTCAATCCCACCTGGTGGCAGTGCATCCTGACCGATTCTGATGCCACTTGGAGACCGCATGCCTTCCGAAACAAACTGATTACTCTGACAGGTTTGGAAAGCTTCGGTGCTGAGTACACCCACCGCCAGTTTCTGGTGTTCGACAACTCTGCGACCACAATCACGTTTTGGGGTGATATCAGCGCTGTTTCAACTCCGTTCTCTTACATTGTTCGCGACTACCACATTCAGCGCCATTCTCCGTGTATTGATGCCGGACTGACAAGCCTGCAACAGAGCGGCGACAAGGATCTGGACGGCCAGCCTCGTGCCATGGGTGGTGCATGGGGCAGCGGTACAAGACTGCCGGACATTGGAGCAGATGAAGTTGTGCCGTCCATTGCGCGCAAGACGCAGATTATCAACAAGTCAAGTGGTGGTCTTGTGGCTGCAGACTACGATTCCGTCTTCAACAAGGTTTCATTGACCGTTCCCCCACAGGCTGGTGCCGGTGGCGGGAGAGATGCGGGCGGGGCGGATAACCTGTTTGTCAGCATGGGGCAGCCCGACGACACACTTGGCTTTGACACGACAATACAATTCGGCCCCGACGGGACAACCTTCGACCCACCGGCCACTCTGCGGATGCAGTTTGACCCCGATAGTATGCCTGCCGGAAAGAGCCCCAAAGATATGCATGTCTATAAGTGGATTCCGGTTGGAGAAGGTGGCTACTGGCAGGACATGGGACTGCCGTCTTTGGATTACCTGACAAATACTGCCACCGTCTCCATCAACTCTTTTTCCAGTTACACGCTGGGCATCCTGCTGCCAGGCGGTCCCTTGGCGGTCAACACAAGCACCCTGGTTGACAATGGCGCAGGTGTGATCTCCACGTTCTGGGCAACGCTTCGCAACAACGGCTATGGAACTCTCTACTCGGTCGAGGCGCAGCTAAGTGAGCAGCACCGTTCCGAGCCTACTCCTACACCAACCTGCTACACAGATATCAACACGCGAACGTCTGCTGACACTGTCAGGGATTTTCGCTGGTCGGGAAACAACTGGATTCCTGCGGGCAAAGCGGGAGCCATGTCCAAAGCCTATCGGTTTGAGATTAAGGATTCGAACCATGGTGAGATTCCATTTCGACTGATCAATGTTTCTTACTACGGTGCCCCACCTGCTGAGGACAAAGCCGCGGGTGGAACTCAGTTGTTGGATTTGTCTCTGTTCACCGAAACGCCACTGGTCAAGGAAGCAAGTGCGACTATCGGTACTGCGGGGGGCATCCTGATGCCTGCTGCAGGGGGAATCTACTCAGGACATCAACTGCTTGTGGGTTCCGGAGCAGTCAATACACAAACGCTCTTTGAGATCTCCCATCCGGGTGGTGAGTTCATTCCGGCATCAGTGCGTTTGGGTCCTGGCGGAATCGTGTTCACTGGGACGGTCTCATTGACGTTGGAATACAAGGACACGGATGTGCCGAACCCACCGAGTGGTGATACTCCCGAGAACAAGATGGCATTGCATGTGTGGAATGGCGCTTCCTGGGATCTTGTGCAAGGAGTCCAGACTCTGAACACCACGCTCAATACCGTTCAGGTTCCTTTGAATGCGTTCTCTCAAGAGGCTATCTACGGGGCGTTGCCTGACGTTGTTCCACCAGAGAATCCGACACAGGTTTCGGTGACAACCTCAGGCGCACAGTTGCGCGTTCAATGGACGGCACCGATTGACCGCACGGGCGATCTTGCAGGGCAGAGGCTCTATATCTCCAGCAACGGTGGAACGACTTGGGGTACCCCAGTGTCATTGGGTAAGTCTGCCACATTCCATCAAACGGCTGCTACTCCTGGACTGCACTATGTCTTTCGGTTGACTTCAGTGGATACCCGCGGAAATGAATCCGGTGGCGTCGTTGCATCGGGTACGCTGAATGCTCCTACATTTGATGGTGTTCAGACGTTGACGTCTGTATGGTCGTGCGTGGGTCAGGAGCAGGTGACTGCAACCTGGAACTCTGCGACGCCTGTCAACGCAGGTTCACTTGTGACGTATCACGTCTACATTTCCGATCGATCCCTGATGCAGAACTTCGGGATTCCCAGTTTCAGCACTACATCACTGAGTCAGGATGTGACTTCGAAGATGATGGTCAACAAGACCTATTTCGTCGTAGTTCGGGCGGAATCAGATGGAGTCGAGGACGGAAATCTCGTTGAGGAGAGCGTTGAGATCACACATGCCTCACCCTCTACTTCGGTTCCCGCTTCACTCTGGGAATCGCAATAGAACTCGTGTCTCTTGGAGCAGCTGGGACTCGTGGAAGAAAGCGGGACGCTCGAAACAGGGCGTCCCGCATTAATTTACAGGGGACTCGAGTCCAAACACATGGCTGACGAGCGGGAATGCCGGATGCCCTCTCTCCTCTC
>JAKQFZ010000789.1 GCA_029558215.1 Candidatus Omnitrophota bacterium | reverse complement strand
CATATTCGTAATGGCACTGTCGAGGGTGACAACTTGAGCCTTATAGACCCGGATCGCCTCTTTGATGCGCACGGCGGTCAATGGGTTCGTTTCCGTGATGTTGGAACCAATCACAATGATGGCCTTCGCCTTCGTCAAATCCTCCCAATCGTTCGATGTCCTCCCTATTCCGATGGCATGCTTGGAGGCGAGCACAAAATTCATGTGTCCATAGCGTGCACTACTGTCGAGCTGGTTGGTGCCGAAACCGGTTCGCATCAGCTTTTGGAACAGATAGAGCTCTTCGTTGGTGCAGCGCGCCGTTGCCAAGCCCGCGATGGCATCGGCACCATGCTTTTCCTTAATGTCGGCAAACCGATCTACGAGGGCATGCATGGTCTCCAACCATGACTTTTCGACCAATCGGTCGCCTTCACGAACCAACGGCTGTACAAGCCTGTGCTGACTATCTAGATACTCAAACCCAAAACGCCCTCGTACACAGAGCCCTCCATGGCCCTTCGCAGTTTCAGAACGATCCCCCCATTTATTTTTCCAGGACAATGGGGATGAGACACGAATCACTTCAGTATCTTTCGTTTCCAAGTACAGTTGACAGCCATCCCCACAGTAATTGCAGGTCGTGGTCGTCTTCTTCATCTGCCAGGGTTTGTAAAGGTACTTGGAAAACTTGTTCGTGATCGCTCCAACGGGACAGACCGCTAGACAATCCCCGCAGAATTCGCAGTCGAGAGCCAGATCTCCTTTCGGGACCACCTGATTGAAGCCGCCCTTCTTCATGAACTGTAACGCGTCGATCATCAGCACATCTTTGCACACATTGATGCACTCTGCGCACGCGATGCAACGATTCATGTTGAAATCAAGGACCGGACTACGCGTGTCCTCCGGGATAAATTTCTGCTTGGCGTTGGCCAAGTTTGTCACTCCGTGCTGGAAAGCCATGTCCTGTAATTCACAGTGCCCATCTGCATCACACACCGGGCAATCAAGAGGATGCACGGAGAGATGTTTCTCGACGGCTTTCTTACGCGCCAGAAACAAGTCCTCTCCCTCCGTTCGGATCACCATTCCCGCTGCCGCCTTGGCTGTGCAGGACCGGACGGGGGCCTTCTTCCCCTCTTGCATCACCAGACACATCCCGCAGGAC
>JAKQFZ010000787.1 GCA_029558215.1 Candidatus Omnitrophota bacterium | reverse complement strand
TGTCAAGATGTATCAGATGTCCAGGGGATTGCATATCGGCGGGGGGACTCCGTTGTTGTCACTCCGCGCAGAGAACTGATTGCTGATCTCGATGCACTGCCCCTCCCTGCGCGGAATAAGTTGGATCTGAACAAGTACATTCCCCGCTCGGGTACCGGCAATTACATGCGCTTGCCAACGACAGGCATCATGGCCAGCCGGGGTTGTCCCTACCAGTGCCATTTCTGCAGTAAGGGCGTCTGGGGAACAACTATTCGATTTCGATCAGTGGAGAGTGTGATAGAGGAAATCCAAGTTTGCATGAAGGACTATGGCATCCGGGATTTTCGTTTCTATGACGATGCACTCACGCTCCCCAAGTGGGAGCTCGGCAGATTCTGCGAGACGCTGATCCGCCTGAATCTTGGTATCACATGGAACTGCTATAGTCGGGTCAACCATATCAATGAGGAAAAACTTCGTTTGATGAAACGCGCTGGGTGTTATCATGTTAAGTATGGTCTCGAATTCGGTACCGAAAAGGCATTGAAACTGGCGAACAAAGCGGCCACTCTTGAGCAAGCCAGAACTGCGGTAGCGCTCACCAAGAAGGTAGGTCTGGAGTGTAAAGGCAACTTCATGCTGGGAATTCCCGGTGAGACTCTTGAAGACTGCCAAACGACGATTTCCTTCGCGATAGAGTTGTCGCCCGATCTGGCCTCCTTCTATCCGTTTGACCTGATCCCGGGCAGCGAGTTCTATCGGCGGCTCAAGACCGGAGACACCAGTGTTGGTTCGGCTCTGCCCAAGGCATTAGTGCAGCGCATGAGTGAGAGAGCTTACCTTCGCTTTTATGTGCGCGGCAGGTATATCAAGCAGCGCCTGGCTCGACTACTCATGCATCCGGCCAGGGAGTTGAAGGTACTGGGCAGTGGAGTCTATATGATGACCCGCTTCTTTATGACCCAGATACTCAAACGGTCTGTTGGAGTTTCTGTCAGGAGCGATGGAAAAGGGAGTTGAATCAGAGTGCGAAGTGACAGAAGTTTGAACGTTCTCATCATGACACCCATCTTCCCACTGCCCCTTATGTCGGGTGGACAGGTGCGCCTGTTTAATATCATCAAACGACTGTCAGAGTATTGTCGGGTATCGCT
>JAKQFZ010001226.1 GCA_029558215.1 Candidatus Omnitrophota bacterium | reverse complement strand
GCCCACGAGATCAACAACCCGCTCGCAGGGATGCTCAATGTGGTGCACCGCTTGGAGCGAGAAGATCTGCGACCTGAGCAGAGACAGCGCTATGTGCAAGTCTTGCAGGAAGGAATTGAGCGGATCGGATCCATCGTGCGTCAATTGCTTGCGGTCAGTCCCAGAAAAGTGAATCCTGCCCCTGTCAGTCTGGAGGCGGAATTGCAGAGGGCCCTAGTGTTGACCGAGTATCGCGCACAGGAAAAGGATGTGACCGTCTTGGCGGAAGTTGAGCCCAACCTTCCCCCGGTTCTGGGAGAGGCCAACGAACTCGGCCAAGTTTTCCTCAATCTGCTCATCAATGCTGTAGATGCTTCCTTTCAAGGCGGTACAGTTGTCGCTCGACTCAAGCTTATCGATTCAGAGCTGCAGGCCGAAATTGAGGACCGAGGAACTGGTATGAGCAAAGTGGTTGCAGATCAGGCATTTGATCTTTTCTTCACCACCAAGGATGCAGGAGAAGGGACCGGCCTCGGCCTCGCTACCGTCCACCACATCGTAGAGTCCCATGGAGGCCGAATGAGCCTGCAGACAGAACTGGGAGTGGGTACAGTTGTTCGCATCCAGCTTCCGGTCATGGAAAAATCCTCGGATCAGCCTTATGGCGCCGACGAGAAGGATTCGTCCTGATGGGTGCCATCTTGCTGGATCTGTTCCCCGTCCTTTTGGGAATGGCCGGGCTGATTGTGTTTTCTGCCCTTTGTTCCTCATCAGAAACCGCCATTTTCAGTTTGGGGACATCGGACCTCCGCCGGATGGGTCCCGTCGGAGAGCGCATCGGACGGATGCTCTCGGATCAACAGCGCGTACTCGTCACCATTCTTCTTGCGAATCTCATCACAAACGTGCTCTACTTTACGTTTGTCGGTACCGTGACGTCGCGATTCTTGCGTGGTGGTCATGCGATTGCCGGAGCACTGACGCCATTAATTGGGCTGGTGGTCATCATCATCTTTGGTGAGATCTTTCCTAAAGTCATGGCCG
>JAKQFZ010001225.1 GCA_029558215.1 Candidatus Omnitrophota bacterium | reverse complement strand
TGTTGCAAAGCCCCGGGTACTTCAACCGCTCACTCTGGGATACGCTTTCCGTCTTCTCCAAGAAGCTGCGGTAGTACTCGCCGGAAAGCGTATCCCAGAGTGAGCGGTTGAAGTACCCGGGGCTTTGCAACATGGCCCGTGTGCGCAGCCAGTGATAGCGCAACTGCTTCATCATTCCATGAGAGTAGACCCGTTTTTCCTCAAAATCCGGCGGCACTCCAAGAAAACCGGACTTGAAGTGCGTCACTTCAAGAGGGTTCACTCCCCAGAGATTCAGTGAGATTCCCGTCTGCTTCTTGATCGTTTCAACATGACGGAAGAAATGCTTATCTCCTGCGGTGAGGATGCTGATCATTCCCAGGTGAGGCGCCTTAAGCCAGGCGCGCAAGTTCATCGCAATGTATTCACGCTTCTTGGTGATGTCATCAGCGACAATGATGTTCTCCACACCCAGCTTTGCGCACATCCGGCTGATGTTACGTCGGCCAAGGTCGGTCACCATTCCCCAATCGTAGGTGTAGGTAACCGGTTTCATTTTCAGTTCATGGATGATCAGATGCAGCCCATAGCAGCTGTCACGCCCACCCGAGAAAGGTACGATACAGTCGCTGCCTTCCTTGCGGCGGTAAGGCTCAACCAGTTTGAACAGTTCCTCCTTGGGTCGAGGCCTGTTCCGCGGTTTATAGTTCCGGCAGTAGTTACAAACGCCCTTCTCATCGAACGAGATGAAGGGCATGGTTTCAGGAAGTATGCAGCATGTGCAGCGCTTCAACTCCGGGATGTGGTGCACCAGCAGGTCCTCTTCTGCCTTGGTTTGGCCAAGTTGCGGAATCAGGTTCTCCTTCCGTACGTTGTCGTCGCTTACTTGCACCCTTTCCATTGATACGGGGATGTCCACAATCAAAGTGTCACTGCCCCTCAATTGCTGCACTTCCGTGCAGCCGACCTGAGTAAGCGGATACTTCTCGGAGGAGAAATAAAACCCTTTTTCGCTCTTCCCCGCATACAGGCTACCGTTGTTCGAAAAGAGCACAAGTTTCCCCAGTCGTGGCAGGACTAGAGCGCAAGCGACAACGCCTTCACAGAGCGAAAGTACTCTACTTGGAAGCGAGTCGAGATCGTGGCTTTGGGCGAGATGCTCTTCAGCGATGCCAGCAATCACTTCCGAGTCGATCTGGAAACTGCGCGCGGGAGTGATCTGCTTCCAGATCTCAGCGTCATTGACAATGATGCCGTTGTGGAAAACGCAGATTCCATCACGTACCACCGGCTGGTTGTCGGCCAGACCGTTGGTGATCAGGCGGCTGTGGCCGAGCACCAACTTGCTGGAAAATGGGCGAACTTTCTTGAGCAGCCTAAAGATGTCATAGTCGGCTCTGTTGACGACGTATCGTTCATTTTCGCAATACATAAGGCCGCTCGAGTCGCGACCGCGCTGTCGGGCATGCTGGACCAGCGTCTCCAGTTCATTCCTATCTACGGCGCCAGTGCCGATAAGTCCAAAAATTCCGCACATTGTCTATTTTCACCAAGAGTGTTATCGATCTACATTCGGTAGAGCCTGTCGGTACAGGTGAACCAGTTTTTTTTCCTGTGCTTGCCAACTGAGTGGAGTCACATCCGAGAATTGGAAGGGCTGGTGAGTCTCTTCAAGTCTTAGAACGGTGAGCCTGATGGATTCCGGATCCAAATCGCAACACTCTCCAATACCGTACTCCGACAAGACGGCACGGATATCTGGAAAATCTGAGGCCAAGACCGGTACGCCAGCGAAACAATACTCAAAAAGCTTGTTTGGCAAACAGAAGTAATCACTTAGCGAGACATTCTGAACCATACACAGTCCAAAATCTGCGGATTTTACGATAGATACCACGTCTGAGTGGGGTACGGCGTCGTGCACATGGATGTTGGGGTGATCGGCGGCCAGTCGCTTCAACTCGTCAGCCAAATCTCCATAACCAAGAAAGACCACGTGCGAGGTGATCGTGGGATGAGTGAACGCTTGCGTGACAAGGTCGATTCCCCGGCCGGGCCCAAGAATTCCAACGTAAATGAATATTTTTTGATCGGAAGGGATCGAAAATTTCCTTCTCAGATAATCACTCTCGCGAAGCGTCTCGTTCGAAATCAACGGCGAGTTGAGAATGATTGCTGAGGGTTTCGGACCAATTTCATCCTGATACCAGGCGTCGATCGACGGGCTGACCACGATCAGGGCATCGACGAACCGCCAAAGAAGCCTTTCTGCATGCAGCGTGAGCCAGCTTTGGAGTCTGGTCAGGCCGTTGCGATCGGACTCGAGCTCGTGGGC
>JAKQFZ010000748.1 GCA_029558215.1 Candidatus Omnitrophota bacterium | reverse complement strand
ACGGGAATCTAATCCCCTAGTTATCAGCAACAGCCCTCCAACTCCGCCCGTGGTCCAGTTGCTTCCCGCGAATCCACAACCTGGCCAGGCTCTCGTAGTTGACGTTATCGGATACAGCACGGATCCTGACGGGGATTCGGTCGGTTACTTCTTCAGGTGGTATGAGTGCCAAGACTTCGATCCAGAGAACCCGGGAGCGGAGACATGGATTCATAAGGTGGAACTGGACGGTTCTTCGCAGGTCAGCGGCCTCTACATACAGGAAGGGGAATTGTGGCGCTTCGAGTTGATACCCTATGAAACAGCGGGAGGTCCAAGCCCCGAAGGACCTGAAGGTGTAGCCCTCGCCGCGGTGGAGGGTGAGGCTGGATGGGACCAGGTGTACATCGGCAATAACGAGCGCCCTACGATCACGGTTACCAAGCCTGCTCTGTCGGGCGGTGCGCCCAGCAGCAATAATAAATACACCATCGAGTGGGACGCGACCGATGCTGATGGTGATCCGTTGCTAGTGGATATCTACTACGACAAGGACACAGTCAAAGGAGGATCTACGCTCGTCAGCCGATACGAGCCGGACCACGGAACCTATATCTGGAACACGGCTTCTGTTCCCGACGGCGACTACTACATCTTCGCGAGAGTTATGGATAATAAGGGGGCGATTGGAGACGATTTCAGTGCCGGTAGAGTGACCATTAGACAAGGGAAATGGGTTCCAGAGAGCAACGTGCAGGATTCTATATGGTCGTCGTTGAAGTAGAGTCGAGCTGGTCGGGCATTGACCTAAAGGATGAATTTGCGGAGCATTAGCTCGGCAGTCTGGATAAAGAACAAGAGCCAAGTGGACACTTGGCGTTCCCAGGACAAACCATTCAGGAAAGGTCGGGATTCTGGGACAGGATCGCCTATCCCGGATAACCCCAACACTGGTTTCGGCGAAACAGGGCTGGTGGTGACTGGATTTGAGTACACATGGACAAAGCAGTTGGCCTAAGACGGAAAACCACGGTCTTCATCCCTTGATATTCAGTCTGCTGACAGGGACGGGTTTGGCAACCGACTTCTGATGAAGAATCACCTGTTCCCATCCGGACTGAAGATCGGAGAGAATCTGGACGGATTCATCAATGGCTCCAAGGTCTTTGTGGATGTT
Source organism: Candidatus Omnitrophota bacterium (assembly GCA_029558215.1). GTDB lineage: Bacteria > Hinthialibacterota > Hinthialibacteria > JAKQFZ01 > JAKQFZ01 > JAKQFZ01. The sequence continues at coordinate 3,890 of JAKQFZ010000748.1, read as the reverse complement.
GGCTTGCACCAGTCTCCGGTACACATAGTCATAGAGGCTGTGCAAACTGCTGCAGATTTCCGATCCCGTTTCCCAGTCAAGAGAGACCATCAGTTCCAGGACGATATCCTGAACCTTGGTGAGCAGATCATGTGTTTCCCTGTAGTTGTGTTCCTGCAAGGCAGTCTTGGCACGTTCCAAGCGCCAAAGAGCGGCGGAGTAGAGCATCAGAAGAAGTCGCTCAGGGCTTGCGGTTTCGATCTGGGTTTGTTGGTAACTCTGACAGGCAACAGGAGCATTCATTTCAGTTCATACCTCACTGATCTCGTTACTTTTTCCAGTTTTCGATTATAGGGCAGCGTCCGTCCCCGGTCTATCAGTTCCTTCTCCCAGCCGTCCACGCGTAGTTGATGTTCGCCAGCTGGTTGGACAGGAACGTGCTTTGACTCTGCATATCGGCCAGCGCCATTTCCAGGGAGACGAATTTGGCGCGAAGCACCTCTTCTTTGGCTTCCAGTCTCTTGTTATACACGTCAATGCGTTTGTTTATGTCATCCGTAACCGACTGAAGTCCACTCTGGCGTATCTTGAGTGTTCCGTTTGTGTTGTTGGTCATGCGCTCCAGCTCGCCGGACATGACCTGGGCGATACCAAACGTCTTGTCTTGAAATAGAGTCATGACTTTGTCCTGATCGCTCTCGAGCGCCTTGCGGAGCGTTGTTGCGTTGAGCGACAGTGTGCCGTCGGTTTGAAGACTGATGCCAATATCGCTCAGACTCTTGAACTGGGCATCGGCAACCGCTTTTCCATAGAGAGTGCTTGAATAGGTATTACCCAGAATGCCCAGGTCAGCCGCTGTGGCCCCACCGTCCACTTCTTCGACTTTCATCGAGCCTGAGCCACCACTTGTGTCCGTCAGCAGAATGCCCGTTCCATTGGGCGCGACGCTCGCGGTGACTCGAATGCCTGCGGAGTTGATCGCGCTCAGCACATCCTGAACGGTGACGGCTCGAGAAAGATCAATGGTAGCGCTCTGGTCGGCTCGGTTGGTGATCTTGATCGAACCGGACGAGACTCCGGAGCCATCGTTCAGGGAAGTCAGATTCTGCATTGAGAGCATTGGAACCTGACGGCCGATCATGGAGGCCAGCAGGTTTCGGATTCCTCTCGTTGTGTTGTCCGAAAGCAGAAGACCTTTGCTTCCCGTTTCCTTGTTGTAGAAAGTCTGTTCCTTGATGTAGGACAAAGTGGCGTTGTAGTTGTCTACAAAGGACTGTACCGCAGACACGGTTGGTGACTGGTCGGAAGCGACAGAGAGGGTGACCGTCTCCGTGGAATCCTTGAGAAGGGAAAAGGTCATTCCGGTGATCGCGTCAGAGACGAGATTCGAAGACCGAGTCATCGTGATGCCGTCCAGGTCGAAGGTCGCATTTCGTGCCTCGGTCAGTTCTTGGCCGTACCCGGCACGCAGGATTCCAAGGGATTCCAGAATTCCGTTGTCGTCCACGAAATTCGACGCGCTGAAGGGCTCACCTGCCGGTGTGACCGCGCCGGTGATCTGAAGTCGGAACCGGGTCACTCCGCCGTTTGTTTCCTCAACCACAGACGCGGAAATGCTCGCATGACCCGCATCATTGATTTTCTGAGCGATGGACTCGATTGAATCGGTCGCCAGGTCTACCGATACGGACAGAGAACCATTGTCATCTAGAATCTGGATCGTGCCTGAAACGGCAGGACTGCTCAGGCGAAGAAGACTGCCGATCGACGTCGTCTTGACTGCAAAGAGACCGCTGTTCGCTCCATCAGCAATTGGATTGCGAACCGTCATCGTGGATGAAGTCAGGCCAAGGGTCTTGAGGATTCCTGAATCATTGGCATCTCTGAGATCGAGTGACGAATCAGTTCCTGTCTGCTTGCTCGTGAGCACCAAACGTTTATCTGTATCGGAAACAGAGAGCACAGAGGCCGAAACGTTTGAAACGGTGCTGTTGATACGAGCTGCAATGTCCGTGAGCGTGTCATCTTTGGCCACCCGGACGACGCTTCCATTGATGAGCACATCACCTTCGAGGTTGAGTTTGGTGGTCGCATCAGAAAAGGTTGTGCCGGCAATTCGGTGCGCCTGTGCCATTTGGATATTGGTAATATGATGGGCATTTGCCAGTGCGGCATTGGAGACGGTGGCCGAAACGATCTTGTCATCTGAACTGGTGACCGTACGTCCCTGGAAAGTAGTCGGCTTAAGAAGATTATCAACCGGTACCTTCAAGCCAATGAGTCGGGCGCTCATTGCCTGATAGGCAGTGACGAGAGACAGTTGGCTTGCTTTCCGGATTTCCAGTTTCTTGACAGGAATCCGCTCTACGTCCATCATGGACTGAACGATGGACTCCGTGTCGAAACCTGATATCAGACCACCTACCGAGTAGTTCGACATCTCCGTTCACCTCGCCAACAGTCTGGGCTGGGCTCGTCCGCACGAGGCGGGCGACGCTCCGTCCGCAGGTCATTCCCAAGAAGCCTTGGGGGCAGGGGAAGGAGCGCCGTCAAACCGTTTCGTCGAACAGTAGCCCGATGAGCTCCTTCATCCGAGCCGCGATCTTGAGAACCTGCTCGGGAGGAATCTCCCTGATTACCTCATCGGTTGCTGTGTCAATAACCTTTACATGAAATCTTCCGGAACCTTGATCAACGTCAAAATTGATCTTGCGGTGTAGCGTCTCCATGGCGCTCTGAAGGTCAGATATGGCCTTCATAACCTGGTCTGCGTTCGCCGCTGTCAGCTTTGGCTCGACGACTTCCTGTGGCGATGCCTGGGGAGCCCTGGTACCAGTTTCCATTGCAGGTACGGCCTGCGAGGCTGGACGAATAGGCGTTTCTACACTCGTCATCTGCATGAAAATCACTTCCTTTCAAGTTCTAACAAACCGTGCTCGGGGACTCTCCCTGGGGAGAGGGAAATCCCTCTCCCCAGGGATGGAAATCGGTCATCTTGTATGCCGATCCCCCTGTGCGGGCTATGCCGCGACAGTCATTATCCGAGCAGTTGCAGCACTGACTGAGGCGCAATGTTCGCCTGAGCCAGAATTGCCGTACCCGCCTGCAACAGAATCTGGTTGCGGGTGAAGCGTGTTGTCTCAAAGGCAACGTCCGCGTCACGAATTCGGGACTCGGAAGCCGTCAGGTTCTCCGAAGACACACCCAGGTTGTTGATGGTTTTCTCCAACCGGTTGGTGATGGCTCCAAGATAGGAACGCTGTCGGGAAACCTGCTCCAAGGCGGAGTCCACGATCTGGATCGCCAGGTTGGCTCCGGTGACCGTCTTGACATTGATATCCGCAACGGTCTCGCCAACGTTCTGGAGACGTCCGAGGTTCGAGGCTCTCAGGTCGCCGATTCCGACGGTGATGTTCTGCCACTCGTTGGCACCGATGTGGAAGTTCAGGCCATCGTTCTCGACAGCGATCTGAACCGTACCCGCCGTAAGGGCAGCACCGAAGTTGATCAAGGCATACTCGCCTGACTCAAAACCAGCACTGGTGCCGTTCTTGAACAGCACTTCCTGGTCGCCATTCTGGAATGTAACGGCCTTGCCACCGTCCAGCGAACCAGACCACTCTTGCTGAACCACGGCCAGCGTGTCGGTGCCTGCGCTCAGAATCCCAAACTGAATGGTGATCTGAGGCGTTGGATCCAACTCGTTCGTTGGCTGAGGCCCGTAGAAGGTTACTGTTGAGCTGTGTGCCACTGTCTGGGCAGGGCCACCACCCACGGACACAACCGCACTGCCTGCGGCTGCCGCCGACGCTGTGGACGTGATGGCATTGCTGGCGGTCACCGCGGCCGCTGCAGCAGTCGTTGTGGACGTCACTGAATTTCCAGCGACTGTGAAGGCGCTGATCGCCAAC
>JAKQFZ010000744.1 GCA_029558215.1 Candidatus Omnitrophota bacterium | reverse complement strand
TGCCGCCAGTCGGCTCTGTGACGACGCCTTGGGTCGGGAAGACCTGCTCACATTGGCGACGGAGATAGAAGGTCATCCTGACAATGTTTCTCCGGCGCTGTGTGGGGGCTTGACAATCAGCTACATGGCAGACAGGGAAGTCGTGGTTTGTCCTTGCCGAATCTCCATGCCCTTGAAAGTGGCGGTTGTTCTGCCCGCAGCCAAGAAGGAGAGCACGTCACAGACCCGAAAATTGTTTCCGCGCAAAGTGGATCTTGCGGATGCGCTCCACAACCAGAGTCGGACTGCCGCCATTGTCGCAGGACTTCTTCAGGGCGACTTGAAGCAAGGACGGACGTTGTTTGACGATCGACTGCACCAAAGACAGCGCTGTGTTCTGATGCCCTGGTTGTTCCACGCAATCGAGGCCGCCTATGATGCCGGTGCACTGGGTGCCTTTCTCAGCGGAGCAGGACCCGCGGTCGCTGCCCTCTGCCGGACGGAAGATCTTGCTGTCGTTTTGGAAGCCATGGATGCTGCCATCTCCGCTCAAGGAATGCCGAACCGTCGCTTTGGGTTGGATATTGCCGCGGAGGGGGCGGAATTCCTTTCGGTGCGCTGAAGAGAACAAGGAAGTGAGAACATGACCAAACCAGTACCGTCCATCACGGAAATCCCCAATGAGTTGACCTCAGACATTGATCTCGCTTCTCCGTTGGGGATCGTCCGTCAGCTGCGTCAGTCGGATGGCCAGATCTACAATGGATATTCGACATTTCCCGCGATCTCAGATCAGGAAATCCTTGATCGGTTCGAAACCTGCGTCGAAATGGCGGCTGACGTGCTCAGAAGTCCAGAACCGGCCCGAATTGTGCTGTCCGGTGCGGGTACCAGCGGACGGTTAGGCATGTTTGTTTCGCGCGCTTTCAACCGCATCCTTCCCAAGTCCAAAGCGATCTTTCGGTATCTTATCGCAGGTGGAAACCTTGCTTTGATCAAAGCCCAGGAAGGTGCGGAAGACGACCCCAATCGCGCCGTAGAGGAACTGCAGTCGGTCATTGGAGAGGCCAAGAAAGTACTGCACGTTGGCGTCACCTGTGGCATGTCCGCTCCCTATATTGCGGGACAAATCGCATGGTGCCTCAAACAGCCTCATACCAAGAGCATCCTGCTCGGATTCAACACCATCGATCGTTCCAGAAATCATCCGGTTGAGGGCTGGGATCGGACATTTCGGGACGTGGCTGTCGAAGCGGAGCAATCGAACAGTTGCGTTGTGCTCACTCCGATTGTAGGACCCGAGCCGATCACGGGTTCCACTCGCATGAAAGGCGGCTCGGCGACCAAGCTGCTGCTGGAAGTGCTCTTTGTGGAAGCGGCGAGACGTGCGGGGCTTCTGGATTCAGCGGGTACAACAAAGCTGTCGCTGATTCAACAGCTGTCACGCTACGACGATGTTCGAAGGAGTCTCTACCAGCAGGAACGCGATTTGTCAGAGTTGGTTCATCTGGGTGGAGAAACGCTTCGCTCCCGCGATGAGAACGCCTATGGTCACCTCTACTATCTGGGTGCAGAGTCCGCCGGTATCCTTGGCCTTGTGGACGCTTCGGAATGCCCACCGACGTTTGGAGCTCACTTCGGCGATGTGCGCGGATTCGTTGGGGGTGGATGGGAAACTCTTCTCGGTTCAGGAGCGGACTTGAGCGATCAGGGGGAATGGTACCGAATTGGTCTCGATGAATTCGCTTCTCATCTTCTTCCGAAGACCACCGCATCCGATCTCGTTGTCGGACTTGGAATCGAGCGAATGGGACCCGAAGTCCTAAGCCTGCTCGAGCGAGCATACTCCCAAGGAGCCAAGACCGCGGCCATCGTCGTGAATGCGGGGGAGGCACTGCCCTCATGGCTGAACATTGCGGTGAAGCCTGAAGTCGGCTCCACAGGTCCCGTGGATGGCCTTCCGGCCTATGCCGAATATGCGCTGAAACTTGCTCTGAATGCTCTGACCACCGGTGGCCACGTCCTGGCAGGAAAAGTCTACGGCAACCGGATGATTGATCTGCGCATCAGCAACAACAAACTTTTTTATCGAACGTTGGGGATTGTCACCACGCTGATGGGTGTCTCCGATGAGATTGCTCGGGAGAGCATTCTGAAGGCAATCTACGCCACCGACACACCCACCGAGGCAATGCGAACGGCTCCGATTTCCGAATACGTCAATAGGGCTACACCCCGTGAGAAAGTTGTTCCCATTGCGCTTCTGATTGCCACCGGACAGTTCAATCATGCTCAAGCCAAAGAGGCGCTTTCGCAAAATCCCATCGTCCGAAACCTTGTTGGCCAATATGCCCGCGGGAAGGCATGAGCCGGTGCTCTCTCCGACTCGCTGCATTTCAGCCTAACGCTTGACGCGGAATCGGTTCTGCTGCACAAAAATATACACATGGCGATAGGGATCGTAGCCCTCGAAATCCGCCACCTGTATGAGTCTTTCTGTGATCAGTTTCTTTGTCTTTGGATCATGGTGCGTCCACGCATGGGTAACATACCAGAGATTTGGACAGCTGAGGATGACTTCCCGGAGACTCTCATAATCGAGCTGCGGATCGAGTCTCACTTTTTCGAAAGTCGGATGTTCTCTGATCAAATACCTGTTCAAGGAAGCATTCGAGAAGTGGATCCCAGGTAGCAGAAGAGTCTCCGGTGGCAGATTCTGAGCAATGAAATCTGCCGCCTTCTTCCACCCGCTTCTGTCAACACGATAGTAGTGGTACAGATCGTGACTGGACGGGATGGCGATTACAACAGAGAGAAATGCGATGATCGCGCGTGAGGGAATCCTGGTCTTTCGTAAGAGCATTTCTGCGACACACCACAACCCCGTTCCTCCCGCAACCATCAGAAGTGGATGCAAAAAGAAGAAATATCGGCTGCTGAACTCGTAGCTGGGTCTGGCCATTGCAAGGAACGCAAGACTCAGGGCAAGACTCAACAGGCCGCACAAGAACACAACCCTGGCGTGTATCGCTGCGTAGACTGCTCCAATGATCACACATCCCAGAATCACAACACCCGTCCATCCACCTCCACAGAGTTCCAGGAGAAGGTTTCCAACGAAAGGCAGAGTTACAACAGCAGAAGGAGCCACCTGTCCCGAAGTGTGTCTTTGCATTATGGCCAAGAGATCCTTCAACCAAGGAAGATAGCTTAGAGCAGTTAGGGCGTATGCTGAGAGAAAGTAGAGACTCTTGCGCTTTCGGCTTTCTGCTCTTGCCGCCGCTGAGGTGGACAGCAAGACAAAGAAGACTACAAACATGATTCCCAGAGCCAACCACGCGAAGTAACTGAGATACAGGTTGACGGCGTTTACCAGAGCCAGCAGCAAGTACAGAGGCCAGAAACCGTTGACGGGTCGGTATACTGCCCTGATCATGAGCCATGTCGAAGTGACCGTGCAGAGACTCATCAGAATATACAATCGCGCATCCTGAGCGTGATAGACAAAGCAGGGCGACACAGCCATAAGAGCCATACTTGCCAACGCCGCCTTGCGGGGAATGAATTCTGAAGTGCATTTCCAGAAAACGACAAGAAGCAACAGTCCCACTATGGCTGAAGGTAGCCGAATCATGAACTCAGTATCCGAGACGCGCTTGGCAAAAAAGACGATGAGGGGACCCAATGGGGGAGAATAGCAGAATCCTGTTGCACCTCGGCAATGGCTTATCGTAGTCGCCACGTCCCATTGCGTCATCCAATCTATGGATATCTCATCTGTCCAGAGAGTCTTGGAACCAAGGCACGAAAAGACAAGTACTCCACCAAGAAGAAATAAACAAAGCTCAGGTCGGACTCTGTAGCGCTTGCTCTGAACTTCCATAGAGTTGACACTCACTCCAAGAACCGGGCGCGTCATGCAAACAACACGCTCTGCCGATCAGGGAAATCTCTCTGATAGCAGAGCCGTTGCATTCCCTTGCCACTCGCGGTCTCTTCTCCTCATGCCTTCGATGGTCTTCACTGCACCCCCGCGACCAGCACCTGTTCCGTGTCGTCTCCCACCCAGCCGATTGCAGACCGACGCATCCCAACTATCCAGAGGATTCCGCCATGAGCATCAACCAGAAGCGGAATCTGCCGTCGCCGTTCACGCGGCATCTTGGCGTCCATGAGGAGATCTTTCACTTTCTTATGTATCCCGCCTTCGAGAACCATCCGGTCGCCTTGTCTTCGGTTTCTGATGCTGAGCGGAAGATGAATTGCTCTCAGGTCAAATCCTTCCATCCGATGATCTGAATCCTGGCCCGGATGCTTTTGTGTGATATCTGCCCATTCCGCCCTGGAAAGCACATCGCAGGTGACGTGCATTCCGCAGGGCAGTGGGAGTGACACGCCAAGGGTAACTGGAAAGCAATAATCCTCATCAGCGTCGCTTGTCGGTTTGATGATCAGTTTGTCATATCTCTTCTGAGCGACCCATCCGACAGGGAGCGAGTAGTCTTCCTGTGGAATCTCGGAGAAAACACCCAGTTCGATGTCTGAGAGCATTCTGCCGATGGAGTGTCCAGAAGGAATGGACAACGTGCGCAAAAGAGACTGGAGTACACGCACCCGAACTGCTTGGTGCAGACTACGAAAAACAGGCAGCGATATTTCCACACCTTCGTCTGTTCTGACAGCCAGAAGACCCAGCGTCTTCTGACACATCTGCTCCAGAAAATCCTCATCGGCCTGACAGCGTTGAGCCAGTGCGCATAGATTGTTGATGACTGCCGGGTTCATCTCCCGCTCGATTGTTGGCAAGACAAGATGCCTTGTGCGATTGCGTTTGCAGCCGGTTTCGTCGTTTGTGATATCGGTTCTGAATGGGATATTGTGAGTCTGAAGGAACTCAAGGAGAGGGGCACGACGAATACCCAAGAGGGGACGGAGAAGTTGGATCTCCGGATGTGTGGTGCTGATGGGACGCCGCCAAGGCATTCCGGAAAGACCGCGAAGCCCTGTGCCACGAACGATGTTCATCAAAACCGTCTCCGCCTGGTCATCCGCATGATGTGCCGTGACAACGGCCTGACAATGCTGACTGACAGCCAGCCGTTCAAGCCATTGGTAGCGAATGTCTCTCGCCCACTGCTCGACTCCGGAAGATTCGATGTTGGGCGGATCACTCGCATGCGCAATGTGACAGGTGATGCCAAGGAGTGCGGCCTGCTGTTGCACAAAAAGCGCGTCTTCGGTTGAATCCTCACCGCGCAGACCGTGATCGAAATGGCCAATCTCCAGTTGAGGTCTTTTGTTTTTGGGAATTCCAAGAAAGAGATGCAGAAGTGCCATTGAGTCCGGCCCACCTGAAACGGCCAACAAAACTCGGCTGCAGCCCAACAGCAGATCGTGTCGCTTCAGAGCCTGCAGGAATGACCTCTTGGCGTCCATTATTCCGTGGGTGGAGTCTCCGATGTTGATCCTCCGCGCACCTCGCCTCCCAGTCGCATGTAGAAGTTATCTCCCAAGTAGGCTTCCTTGACCCTCGGATCGTCCACCAACTCGGAGGCCGTTCCGAATGTCAACACCCGTCCTTGGTGAATGATATAGGATCGGTTGGTGACTTCCAGCGTTTCGCGAACGGAATGATCGGTGATCAGAATGCCGATTCCCAAATCCCGAAGTTTCCCAATGGTTGTCTGGATCTCGGATACCGCTTTGGGATCAACTCCTGAAAAAGGCTCATCCAGCATCATAAAACTGGGTGAAGCGGCCAGAGCTCGGGTGATCTCAAGCCGTCGCCGCTCTCCACCCGAGAGCGTAGAAGCCCGCTGACTGGCGAGTGGTGTCAGCGCGATCAAGTCCAGAAGTTCACCCAAGCGTTCCTTCTGTTCCGTTCGTGGGATCTTCTGAACCTCCAAAACGGCACGGATGTTCTCCTCGACAGTCAGTCCTCGAAACACAGAAGATTCCTGAGACAAATAACCGATGCCAGTGCGCGCTCGACGGAACACCGGCCAACTTGTGATGTCCAGATCATCCAAATAGACGTGTCCACGCTCCGGCCGAAGCAAACCGATGATCATTCGAAATGAAGTGGTCTTTCCAGCGCCATTGGGACCCAGAAGACCGACAATCTCTCCCCGGTTGACTTCGATGGAGACACCGTCCACAACGGTCTTTCCCCGAAAGGTCTTTGTCAGATTTTCCGCTCGCAGCCTTTGCATGCTCTCTCCTATTTCAACTTCTTCAGTCGCGCGAATTTGGGCATTATGACCTTGGTCTCCCCGTCCTGAAATCGAACGGTGGCCAGTACATTTTCTCCAGAGCCTCTTACCAACTGAACGACGCCGACACCGAAACTCGGATGAGCGATGCGATCCCCGACAGACAGGGATGCAACCCGTTCTCCGGCGGCGACCTTTTGCGCAACCGGTGGCACAGGAGGTCTCGGTTTCCATGTACCAAACGAAGAATCTTTCGACGGAGTCTTCCTTGCAGAGAAGGATTCTCTCTGTTCTGTGGCGAAATCGGTCTGAGCAAACCTTCTCCAAGGCTCTTTGATTGTCCGATAGACATCTCTACTTCGAGCGTCAAAAAACTGCTCGGGAATCTCAAGCAAGAAACGCGAAACAGTCTGTGACACGCTTCGGTTGACGCTGAAACGCTGCTTCCGATCCCAGGCAAAGGAGAGATAGAGTCGCTCCTTTGCTCGTGTCATTCCAACGTAGCACAGACGTCGCTCCTCTTCCAGCGACGCTGCGTGCTCCAGGCAACGGCTGTGCGGAAGAATTCCCTCTTCCAAACCCGTCAGAAAGACAATGGGGAACTCCAATCCCTTTGCGCAGTGAAGCGTCATCAGTGTGACTCGATCGGTGCCTTCCGCCAGGGCGTCCGGTGCTGACATGAGTGATGCCCGCTCAACATAGGCCTGCGCCGTGTTGACAGAAGAAGGAATGAGACTGCTCTCTTCCTGGTCCGGTCGGGTCATGTTCAGGAATCCGATCTCAAACTCGGACGCTCCGGCAAGCATCGCATCAAGGTTCTCCAGCCGCGACTTCTCTCCTGGATCGGCGAGCAGCATCTGGCGATATCCGGATTCATTCAGAATACACTCCAGCACTTGCCCAAGCGGAACGCCGCCTTCCAACTGTTTTCTCCAACCATCCACTTGTGAAGCATATCTTATCAGCGCAACCTTCTGGCTGGAACGAACCGTATCCTGATCAAAAGACGCCCGACAGGCTTCCAAAAGAGAGCATCCTCTCTGTGCAGCCCATTCAGCAAGTTTCTCAACGGTTCCAAAGCCGACGCCCCGTCGAGGATTGCTGATACTGCGCTTGAAAGCCTCATTGTCTTTGGGATTG
>JAKQFZ010000734.1 GCA_029558215.1 Candidatus Omnitrophota bacterium | reverse complement strand
GGATACACACCAGACGTCACGCCGAAGTACAAGTAGTTGAGCACGCTACCTTTCTGGTAGATGCCCGTCTGCAAGTTCACTTCACCGCTTTTGAACACCTGACCGAGGAAGGACTTGACTTCCTCGACGTTGTTCATTCCAAGGCTCGCCAAGTCCGTCTTCTCAGCAGCCTTGATGGCTTCGCTGAGAACCATGTGCTTGTCGCTGCCGTCGAAGATGGCGAGCATCAAGGCTTTGGCCGACTCCCCGTCGAAACTCCACGTCCCGTTGCTTATCGCATTTTGGGCGAAGCCAAGGGCATCGCCAAGAGTGATGCCATCGCCTTGGAAAAACGGAATGTTTCCGATGATGATACCTATTCCAATGGGTATGAGCAGCATAGGTTCATATTCCTTGCGGATCGCGAGGAAGATGAAGAAGATGCCGACAAGAATCATGATGAGGTTGCCGAGTTTCACGTTACGGAAACCTGTCAGACGCCAGAATTTCTTGAGGCCGTTCACAAACTCCTGTCCTTTCGACAGTTGTTCAGGCTCAGCCTTCTCCATAGTCTGTGTCGTGTTGGTGACGTTGACGCCTTGTACGGCCATATTCTGAGTGTTGCTTTGAGCCAGCGCCATCTCGCTCACCTTAGCGGTCTGACCAGTCAGATCGGACACGCGGGTGGCAAATGTCGGGTTGTTGACCACTACAGAATTCAGGATGCCCAGGATGAGCAAGGTGAAGATGACTACAAGGGGCTTTCTATAGACACTTTTCTTTCCAAGCATTGTCTTATCCTATTACAAGTAAAACATCGCCTTGAAGCACATTGTCACCTTGACGGCAGTTGATGGCGCTGACGGTGCCGTCAACCTCGGCCAGCAAGTCGTTCTCCATTTTCATGGCTTCGTACATCAGCAACTTGTCGCCTTTCTTGACGGTGTCGCCCTGTTTGACGAAGATCTGCATGATAGTTCCCGGCAGCGGGGCGGCCATCTTGTAGCCGGCACCCGACGCTGCAGGTTTAGGAGCAGGAGCGCTCGTGGCGGGAGCCGAAGTCTTTGGCTTGCTCGGGGCTGCCACAGGCCGTGACATCACCGGAGCCGAAGCCTCGTCCATCTCAACTTTATACGAAGCACCATTCACATCGACTTGAGCAATGTTGCCCTCGATGTCCTGAACTTCCACTTCATAAGGTTTTCCACTTATTGTGAATTTGAATTTTTTCATTGTTGTCTAAAAATTAACGGTTCCAGTGTCTTACTCCATAACTTTTCGAATTCCAAGAAGTCTGCCTTCTTTCCATCGTGATGACATTGCTTTCCTCATCGTGAAGGTTGGTGGAAAGGTACAAAGCCATTCCGATAGCAGCAACCACTTCTGGGGAAACC
>JAKQFZ010000729.1 GCA_029558215.1 Candidatus Omnitrophota bacterium | reverse complement strand
CCCGACGTCGCTCGGTGATATCATTGCCAATGCAGAGTACTTCAGCAATATCTCCCCCCTTGCCAGGGATTCCCTTATTTGTCCATTGCACCCAGACACGGGCACCATCTTTGCAGACGTTCTCGTTTTCGTTGTTGGAATAGCGGTCGGGATTGCGTCCGATATCCAGGATCAGATCCTGCAAACTTCTGCCGGCATCATCGTGCTTTGGAACGATGGTTCCAACGACGTTTCTGCCCAGAATCTCTTCTCTGGTAAATCCGAAAAATCGTTCGGCGAAATCGTTAAAGAAGGTCACGTTGCCCAATGGATCCATCCGCAAAATGATGCTGTTGGCGCTCTCAACCAGCAGTCGGTACTGCTCTTCACTTCGCCGAATCTCATCTCGGGAGTTCTCGAGTTGAGCGTTCTGTTCGGCGAGATGGTCGGTTGCCTCTCGGACACGACGACGAAGCAGCAGGTTCCATACAAGAACGACCAAGGCAACGAAGATGATGCCAGCAAATGCCGTCCCGATCCCTTGCCATGGGAGTGTCCGAAGTGTTGAACGTCCTTCCCACTCGTTGACGATATGGTTGATGTCGGATTCCGAAATCTGATCGAATCCCGACTGTATGATCTCCAACAAAGCGCGGTTTCCTTTTCGAACCGCGGCGTACTGCAGATTTGTAGTGAAAGGCTCTGAGGTCTGCCGGAAAAGATCACCTCGTGGATGTTGTGCCAGATAGAAAAGAACCGTTGGTGCATCCGCAATAAGAACCTTGATCTCATCGGACAGCGCAGCCTTCACGAGTTCATCTGTCCCGGGATAGGCAACGGTCTCGATACTCGGTTCGATGAGGCCAAGCAGCTCTTCCGCACTGTCGCCGCGAACCACCCCCACCTGAAAACCATCAAGGTCTTCCACCCCTCGGATACCCGGGATCTGACGGTTGAAGAATAGGCCTGTGGGTATCTTGATGATCGGCTTGGTGAAGTCAAAATCGGCTTCACGTTCTGGGGTACGAAACAGTCCGGCCACAACATCTGCTCGCCCTTCACGAACCGAATCCAGCGCCAGATTCCATTCCATGAGGTAGAACTCAACGGCAACACCCGTCCTCTCACTCCACAGTTTCCAGATATCAATGGTGATGCCCCGAGGCGTTCCTTTTGAATCGAGAAAGGCAAAAGGGGGATAGGCCTTGTCGTCGGTCACAACGATCTGAGCGGCATAAGGCAGACGCATCCCTGTAAAGGTCAGAAGAGATAACAAGATCAGGAGGAATCTCCGCAATCGATTCGCTGAGATGTAAGAGAAAGGAGGCTGCACATTATTAGCCATCGTGCTGCGTGTTCTCCAGAGTACCTAGTTAGCCAAGACACACCAGACTCACTCAATGACAACACACTATCTTGCACGCTATGGAGGATCGTGTCAAGGCAGGTTCATGAGTTTGACAAAATGCGTCTAGGGCGTGATGCACAGCCTCGGTCCGTAGGAAGGGATCTGACGGATCGGATGGCGAAGGAGGAAGTCTTCCTTGACGATCTCGGTGAGCACTCTGCCATCGAGTTCGTTCGAAATCGGAAAGCCAAGCAGATAGAGAATTGTGGAAGCCAGGTCCACGAGTTCCGCACGCTCAACCCAGCCAAAGCCTTGCCGAATCGAGTCACCGGACGCGACAAGGATGCCCGGAGTCATGTTGCCATGACAAGCCCTGCGTCCGTCGGGAGCCCCTATGGCTGGCTCCATGCCGTAGCCTGAAACAACAAATACGGTTGTCTGAGGACCAACTGCCGTGATCAGTTCCGAGAGCACCTTATCCAGATACTGATAATAGCCAGGGAGAATATCGTGGTATCGGGAGACTTCTTGTCGAAAAACATCTGGGAAATACTGAGGCTCCCAATAAGGCCAGAAATGCGCTCCGAGCGACTGCGTTCCGTAGAATGTAACCAGAGTCAGCTTCGGACGCATTGACGTCAACACCGCTGGGGCCAGGACTGCGTAGAATCGGTCGCGATCCACATTATCCATTCCTTCAAGATTCTCTTTGTAAGGTCCTGGATAGTCCTCCAGAGCCTGCCAGGCGGCATCGAGTTTGATTCCCAGGTCGGCATCAGGAAGATCCCAATAAAGCGTGGATGGATATTCCGTCACATCCCGAACTGTTCCCGCACGCCGGTCTGTTGAAAACTCTTCAAAGAACTGATCGCTGATGACAAATCCAGGAACCATCTCCGCGGGCGTTGTTCCGAGACAGTCAAAGAGACCCACGTGATAGTCCTTGCGCCCTGCTTCTCGAACCAGCTCCCAAAGGGTTGGGTTTCGACTTCTGGCGGACGAAGTTGGCAGCATTTCAAGGAAGAAGAAGGGACGAATGCCAAAGATACTTGCCTGGCAGAGTGCGTTGAGAAGACGTGTTTCAGCACCCCATGGGTGGGACTGAATCGTGCGATCCATCAATGGCAGTGCATATTCCTCAAGGGCATGAACCCCATGTGCTTTTGGCCTCATGCCTGTCACAAGTGAAGTCCATATCGCCGCCTGACTGCTGGCGGGAAGGCTCCCCAGAGGGCCATAGGCTCCCGATTTCATGAGTCTCTCAAGATTGGGAACCTGTCCGGTCTGACGCAAACGATCGAGAATGGACCAGGTTGCGCCATCCCAGGTGACCAGGAGGATATTGACGCCCGTTGACACGACCTCGATCTTTTTGTCGGGGTCAGCACTTGGGAGAATCGGGAGAGGCGGACTGATCCAAACGACAGTAATGAGTGTAGCCAGCGCAGTGCATCCAAGACTGAGGAGACTGACCAGACGACGTCCCTGTCTGCGACAGAGCCGATAGAACAGCTGAAAGACAAGTCCTCCAACAAGAGCAAGCACCATCAAACCAAGACGCTTGGCAAGGTAGAACCAGTAGAGATGACTCCATGTCTTTGCCCAGAGATGATCGGTGAAATAGACTGGCCTCAGACCCTTATCCAGAAGGAGAAAAGCGCCGAGTATCGCTGTCGCCATAAAGAAGGGCATCCACCATGAAGGACAACGCCAGGCGGGTCGGTCGGCATGACGTTCTCGGGTGCTCTTGCGCTCAACAAAAACAACAAATCCATGCAGGACAAGCTGACATAGGACGACTCCGAACATAAGAGCGAGTCCCACCTGCACCCAAAGCATGAAGGACTCCTGGCGCTCCAGAACCATCCGATTCAGATAACTTAGCCTACCCGCAACATATATC
This sequence comes from Candidatus Omnitrophota bacterium, assembly GCA_029558215.1. Taxonomy (GTDB): domain Bacteria; phylum Hinthialibacterota; class Hinthialibacteria; order JAKQFZ01; family JAKQFZ01; genus JAKQFZ01. Next base: position 4,083 of record JAKQFZ010000729.1, on the reverse strand, counting down.
GTCGAGAAACAGGCCGTAAAGAGCGAGAGAAACGGATCAAACGAAGTCCGTATTTCCCTCCACAACGAATGTCTCATTGTTGCTCCTCAGTATCGCTTTGAAATGACTCCAAAGGAACCCGACCTTCATCTCGACCAAGCGTCCAAGGGAGTGGGCATAGCCCACATGCCCGCAGGAGCTCGTTTGCTCAGAAGAGCATGGACTCGGCGAAACGCTCCTGGAAATCCGGACTGGCAGACAGTTCCAGATAGTGAATCTCATCTTTAAGACGTCGTACACGTTCCCGTGCGGAACGGGAGAGCAACAGAGCACGCGACCCTTGCATGGCTCCATTGCCAATGAACTCGATCTTCTCCCTGGGGAATTTTGGCAGCAGTCCGACGTATGCAATGCTCTCCGCGCGCAGGTGTGTTCCAAAGGCACCTGAGACCAAAACGCGCTGCACGTCTTCTGGCTTGCATCCCATCTCTTCCATCATGACTTCACATCCCGCGCGCACGGCTCCTTTGGCGAGCTGAAACTCCCGAATGTCCTTCTGGGTAATGCGGACAGGTCGCTGTCCATCGTGCGTAAGCAAGAACTCCAGAGCATGTTCCTGCTCGCCAATCACACGGTCAGCAATGCTCTTGGATACGCCATGACTCGGTCGAGCCATCGCTCCGGAATCTTCAACAATTCCAAGCCGCACCATTTCGGCTACAGCATCCAGAAGTCCCGAACCGCAGATGCCAATTGGATCAACATCACCCAGGACAGTTACCTCAACGTCGTCCCCGAGTCGTACACTACTGATCGCTCCCGGAACAGCTCTCATGCCACAGCGGAGCCGTCCTCCTTCGAAGGCCGGTCCTGCCGCGGCGGCACAAGCGTAGATCCTGTTCTTGTGACCGAGTGCCAGTTCCCCGTTGGTTCCCAGATCAATGGCGAGGGTCAACTCGTCCCTTTCGTCCAAATCTGTTGCCAGGATGACTGCGAGCGTATCCCCACCAACGTAACCGGAAACCACAGGAGACACATAGACTCGTCCGTGCGGGTTGATCGGAAGTCTGATCCGCTCTGCCCGACCCACCCATTCATGGCGGAAAACAGGATGAAAAGGCAGCGTAGCAATCGCTTCAGGCGAAATCCCAAGAAGCGTGTGTTCCATAATTGTGTTGCCAACAAACGTTGCCGCGTAGACTTCGAGAGGATTCACATCAAACTGACGACAAATCTTTTGCACCATCTCTGCGAGTGATTCCAGCACTGCGGAGCGCAGTTGATCCAGGCCTTGGGGATCGTTCTGAATGTGGCCAATTCGTGCGATTACGTCGGCTCCCCAGATTGCCTGGGGATTGCTGGCACACATTTCTCCGAGGATCTGGCGTGAAGCCAGGTCTACCAGGGAAACCACCAGAGAAGTTGTTCCGATGTCAAACGCCAATCCAAAGAAGCGGCTCCGCGTATCTCCCGACTCGATACAGAAGACCGACGTTCCGTCTGATACAACAGTCACATCCCAGCTGTTGCGGAAGTAAGGAAACAAGTGGGGCAAGTCCATCAGCGCCGAATAGAGTATGTCCCCCGCGTCAAATCCGAAAGGCTCTGCAAGAGCCTCCGTGTGTGAGCGCAATGGGCCATTGTCCAAACCGGGTGGTGTGATCTGCGCGAACTGCTTGGTGTAGACAGGGTCGTCATAGCGAATATCCTGTCCCAGAGAACGTTTGTCGGCGCTGGAGATGACAGTGCTTTCGGGAGGAACTACGATGGTGCAGTCCTGCTCCAATGAGGTCACGCATGACAGGTGCCACTCGTCAGGCTTTGGCATTTCTGCGAACAGTTGCTGCTCGCGCTCGGACTGCGGAACCTTTGCACCGGTGATCCGAACTTGGCATCGTTCGCAAATTCCCTTTCCACCACAGGGGTGAAACAGGGGAATCCCTGCCTGTTGCGCAGCGGCAAGAACCGTGCTTCCTTTCGCGATGGTGACCTCGCGCCCCTCAGGTTCGAATCGGACGTGAATACTCTGCATCGCGGTGTTTGCCTCTCATTTCTCTGCCGCAGACTATCCAAGTTGCTTCGATCTGTCCAGAGGGCGATATCTCATTTGCCCAACGCTTTCAGTGTTGCCTGAAAAACGCTGCCCACATCGTTGGCAGCGTCAATGTTCCGCAGGACGCCTTTCCAGGAGTAATACGAGAGCATCTCCTTGACACTCTCATGAAACGCCTGAAGTCTCTGCTGGATGGCTTCTGTGTCCCGATCATCCGTGCGCTCCTTCAGAGGGCCACCACAGATGTCGCAGACTCCCTTGGTCTTGGCGGGTCGGTTCTGTCCATAGATGATCTGGCACTTGCCACATTCCGATCTGCCGGATAGCCGAAGAATCGCCGTCACATCATCCAGATCGAGATAGATCACATGCTCGGGAGGTCGAACGAACTCCAGGCAGGCCATCTGAACCGCATTTCGCGGAAAGCCGTCAAGAAGAAGGCCACCTGCGACATCTGCTTGTTTCAGACGATCCGCCATCATATCCATGACTACTTCGTCGGGAACCAGCAGTCCCTTGTCGGTGTAGGTCTGCGCTCGCTTGCCCAGTTCGGTTCCTTGCGCAATGTTGGCGCGAAAGATATCCCCGACGGAAATGTGAGGCAGTCCGAGATGCGCGGAGAGCATCTTGGCTTGTGTTCCCTTGCCCGATCCCTGAACGCCCATCATGACAATGTTCATCGCTACAACTCCTTGGTTGGTGTCAACACACGATTACACTGTCAGCGGCTGCTTATTGCTGACAGCATCCCTGTCTCTGAGTCTACACTCCTCAAGAAGACAACCGCCGGCGAGTGGATCCAGCCAACGTTCCTTGCACAGGTGCAGACCCGTTGGCATACTATCGGTCTGGGCAATCTGGTTCAAGAGGAAAATCAGATGGTTGTGGTCAAGCACAGGTACAATCTGATCCCCTGGTGGAGAAGTGCCTGAATCTGTTGGGGCACACGATTAGCTCTCTCCTCTTTCATTTTCCAACATTGAGCAATTTGGTGTACAGTCGTTTCACTTTGTAATAGCGGTGAGGTGAAAGGTGCTCGACAAGAGGACTCGGTTCCATTACGGATGGGTCATGCTCACCATGGCGGTGCTGGTCACGTTGAGTTCCATCGGGTTGGCGCGATTTGGCTATACGATGATCCTGCCTGCAATGCAGCGGGGGCTTGATCTCAGTAACACGCAGACGGGAGCCTTGGCAACGGCGAACTTCATCGGCTATCTGGTTCTTGCTCTGGTGGGGGGATTCCTTGCTTCCTACTACGGTCCCAAACGCGTGATCGCCCTGTCGCTGGGTCTCGTTGGAGTCAGCATGATCCTGACTGGTTTCTCGAAGTCATTCGCTCAAGGGTTGCTTTGGCGCGCCATGGCCGGCATCGGAAGCGGCGCAAGCAACGTTCCAATGATGGGGCTTCTGGCCGCTTGGTTTGCCCCCAGACGCCGGGGCTTGGCAACAGGGATTGCCGTCAGCGGATCAAGTCTGGGGCTGATTGTGACCGGACCGCTGGTGCCACTGATTCTGAATGCCTCGGAACTGGACGGCTGGCGATGGAGTTGGTTCATTCTGGGAGGGTTTGTGCTGCTGGTTGCTGTTGTGGCTCGATTTTTTCTTCAAGACCGACCGTCAGACCGCGGGCTTCTGCCTGTGGGGGCTGCTCCAGCCGAGCCGGCTGCAAGCGTGCAGGGAGCGCCCCTGGGCATGCGCTCTCTGGCCTTGGTGCATCGTTCTCCCATCGTGTGGAAACTCTCGCTCATCTATACGGCGTTTGGTTTCTCTTACATTGTGTACGCGACCTTTTTTGCCAAGTACCTGCAATCGGAAGTTGGGCTGACTCGCCAAGGAGCGGGAAGGCTCTGGCTGACTGCCGGCTGGATCAGTCTGTTCTGTGGTCTGCTCTGGGGATGGATTTCGGATCTCATTGGCAGGAGATCTGCGCTGATTCTAGTCAACCTTATTCATGCGACGGCCTATCTCATCTTCGCTCTTTGGACAGAGCCCCTCGGACGCTACTGCTCTGTAGTTCTTTTTGGACTGACCGCCTGGAGCATTCCCGC
>JAKQFZ010000724.1 GCA_029558215.1 Candidatus Omnitrophota bacterium | reverse complement strand
AGATACACTTCACTCTTGGGATGTCCCATTCTTCCGACGAAATTGCGATTCGTTGTCGCCAAAGCCCGCTCGCCCTCCGCGAGAATTCCCATGTGGCCTCCCAGACAGGGACCGCATGTGGGTGTGGAGAACGCGGCTCCCGCCTGCACCATCTGCTCGACCAGACCTTCCCTGAGCGCTTCAAGATAAATCTGCTGCGTTCCGGGCAGGATAATGCAGCGAATGCCCTTGGCGACTTTGCGTCCTGCCATGATCTTCGCGGCGATCCGCAAATCCTCCATGCGTCCGTTGGTGCAGGAACCGATCACCACCTGATCGATCGCGATGTCACCCACATCACCAACCGCCTTGGCATTGGATGGAAGATGGGGCAGAGAGACCTGAGGCTGAATCCTGGCCACGTCGTACTCCCGAACATCGCAGTATTGGGCGTCAGGATCGCTCTGATGGAACCTGGGTTCACGCTTGAAGCGATTCTTGATGTACTCCCGAGTGGTGCTGTCGGGTGCAATAAGTCCGGCTTTGCCACCAGCCTCGATAGCCATGTTGGACATGGCAAAACGGCTGTCTTGTGACAGATTCGATATGGCCTCTCCGGTGAACTCCATCGCGCGGTATCGAGCTCCTTCCACGCCGATGTCTCCAATGGTGTAAAGGATCAAATCCTTCCCCGTCACCCAGGGATTGAGGGTGCCTTTGAAGACGAACTTCATGCTCTCGGGAACTCGGAACCAGGCCTTTCCTGTCGCCAGAGTAAACGCCAGATCCGTTGAACCCACTCCTGTCGCGAAAGCCCCCAGAGCGCCATAGGTACACGTGTGCGAGTCCGCCCCAATCACGACATCTCCAGGGCCGACCAGGCCCTGTTCGGGCAGAAGGGCGTGCTCAATACCCATCTCTCCAACCTCAAAGTAGTTGGTCAGATTCTGCGCTCGTGCAAACTGCCTCATCATTTTGCACTGCTGGGCAGCCTTGATATCTTTGTTTGGTGCGAAGTGGTCTGGAATCAGAACCACCCGATCTTTGTCAAAGACTTTCTCCGCTCCACAGCCCTGGAACTCCTCGATGGCAAGGGGCGCAGTGATATCATTGCCCAAAGCGATGTCCACATCTGCAAGGATGAACTGCCCTGGATGTACTTGCTGCTGTCCACAATGCGCCGCCAAAATCTTCTCCGCCAACGTCATGCCCATCTTGTGCTTCACTCCATTTTCTGACCCGATTAGAACCAACGCTGCAGGAAGCGTTGTAGCTCGACGGATCGATACTTGTTCAATACGAACCGATTACATGAGAAACATGCCGACCAGGCTCGCCAGTACGGCACTGGATAGATAATACACGAAAAGCCGACTTGTCCAGCCTTTCACGCGCCAGGACAGAAAAAAAAGAAATCCCAACGCCACGGTCAGAGAAAGAACGAACCAAGACTCAGGCAAAAAGGCACTGGTGACGCACAGCCTTCCGAGAATCCCCAGATACTTGTCCGCCGGTCTGAGATTTTCGTTATGGTAGGCGCTGCCGAACAACATCTTCTCCATATAATGCGTGATCAGTACGCCAAAATACGACGACACGATCAAACCGGTGACCACACCACACGTCATGGGTTGAAGAGTGAACCGGAACATCTCTGGTTCGAGACGGACGTTGGCCGCGTGCTTTGCAAACAGCCAGGCCGCCAGAAGCAGAGACATGAAGTGCAGCGCCTGATCCGCCAGAAATGCCCACAAATTGTCCACCTCAATGCGGCGAAACAGACGCAGTTTGGTCTCATCGATCCAGAAATGGACAAAGCCGAGTGACCCGATCATGACCACGACGGAAACGGTGCGCACCATCGGAAGAAGCAGCAGGTAGGCCACAAGGACAAATATCGCCGCATGGATCGCAACACCAAAACTCCCCTTCTTTTTCCATCGGAAGACCACGTCCGCCTGAAGGGGAAAGTCGGCCAGAAGGTGCGCCAACACCAGACTTGAAACCAGACCGATATTGAACGGCTGCATGACAGACCAAGACCTTTCTTATTCCGATAGTCCTAAGATAGCACAAGACGGTTTTTCGCAGAAATGATTCTGCGGGTGGAGGGCACTGGCTCAGTACGACTCACGAAACACCAGGTTCACGGCAGAACAAACTTGATATTTGTGCCACTTTGGTCTATGTATCCAAGACCTGTATTCAGGCAGGCTTACGAGCTTGAATAACCATGCCTCGCGTCGAAACGGCCTCACGCGGGCAGGCAAGGAGAGAAAGAATGAAAACTTTGAAGGTCAAACCGCAATTCTACGAGCTCCAGGATCCACGAGAGCCGAATCTCTATCGAGATCAATTCCCCTACGATAGAGTGCCAATGACCGTCTTTGATGGTGTCATGGAAATACCCGAGCTTCCAGAAGATTTCTGGATTACCGATACAACATTCCGAGATGGACAACAGGCGCGCCTTCCTTTCCAGGTTGAGCAAGTCGTGGCGATCTATAACATGTTGCATCGCCTGGGTGGACCCAACGGCGTCATTCGTCAGAGCGAGTTCTTCCTCTATAGTCCAAAAGACCGCGAAGCTGTTGAGAAATGCCTTGAGAAGAACTATCCATTCCCGCAAGTCACCGGCTGGATCCGAGCCACCAAGTCCGACTTCAAATTGGTGAAGGACATGCAGTTGAAGAGCACGGGGATTCTGACTTCTGCTTCCGATTATCACATCTTCCTCAAACTCAAGAAATCGCGTCGCGAAGCCTTGGAATCGTACCTCAGCATCGTCAAAGAAGCGCTCAGTAACGGCCTGAGCATTCGATGTCATCTTGAGGATATCACGCGCGCCGACATCTACGGTTTTTGTGTTCCGTTTGCGCAGGAACTGATGAAACTCCAGCAGGAAAGCGGCCTGAAGGTAATCATTCGCCTGTGCGACACGATGGGCTACGGTGTTCCGCTGCCTGGTGTCGCGCTTCCTCGAAGCGTGCCGAAACTGGTTCAGGCAATGGTGCGGGATGCTGGCGTTCCCTCGGAATGTCTGGAGTGGCATGGACACAATGACTTCCACAAAGTCCATGTCAACTCGATCTGCGCGTGGCTCTATGGCTGTTCGGGAGTCAACTCAGCGCTCATCGGTCTGGGTGAGCGAACAGGAAATTCGCCTCTTGAGGCGATGGTCATCGAGTACATGAGCCTGACCGGTTCCACCAATGGGATGGAGCCGAAGGTGATCACGGAACTTGCCGAATACCTGAGCCAGATCGACTGCCCGATTCCTGAGAACTATCCTTTCGTCGGGAAGTATTTCAACACCACCCGAGCTGGCATTCACGCTGATGGCGTCTTGAAGAATGAAGAAATCTACAATATCTTCGACACCACGACGATTCTGGACAGACCTCTTGGCGTGATCATTACAGACAAATCCGGTGTGGCGGGCATTGCCCATTGGATCAACGAACACCTGATGGGAAAAGGTCAGAGTATTGACAAACGCCATCCAGGAATCGGCGCCATCTATGAGTACGTGCAGAACCAATACAATGAAGGCCGTACTACTGGCATCTCCAGTCAGGAGATGATGGATCTTTGCCGGAAGCACTTGCCCGAAGTCTTTACGACAAAGCAGTAGTCAAGACACGTGGCCGGTGTCTGTAACCGAAGCCTCTCTTGGGCCAAGCGCACCTGAAGGGGATAACAAATCCCCCCTTGATTCCCCCTTGTTAAGGGGGGCAAGACCGTGCTTACCCCCCTTCGGTAAGGGAGAGGGATTGGGATATGGCTATGGATCAACTCAAGCCCAAGTATTACTTTGACCTGTCGGAAAACCAGTTCGGAGAATGGCTTGCGAGTGCTGATGCCGTTTGGGAACTGATTCCCCGGATCAGCGACCTGATTCAGGCGACCTTCATCCCTGGAATCCTGGGTGAGGTTAGTCCTACCGCACAGTTCGGCGAGAACGTCTTTATCGGAGAAGACGCCAAGGTTCTTGCTGGAACGGTGATCCTGGGTCCCGCGATCATTGGGCGGGGATGCACTATAGGTCCTAACGCCTACATCCGTCAGAATGTCATTATCTGCGACGGTGCCCATGTGGGTCATGTTTGCGAAGTCAAGAACGCCCTATTGATGGAAGGTGCGTTAGTGCCGCATTTCGCGTATGTAGGAGACAGTCTGCTTGGCAGAAAGGCGCATCTTGGCGCAGGCGTCAAACTGTCCAATGTTCGAATTGATGGGAAGTCGGTGACGGTCAAGATTGGCGGAGAACGTCATGAAACCGGCCTGCGCAAGTTCGGTGCCATTCTGGGCGACGAGGCAGAGGTCGGCTGTAATGCCGTGTTGAACCCCGGCACACTGGTCGGGCCAAGAACGCTCATTTCGGGTGCCCTGCTCGCCGGAGGATGCTATCCCCAGGACAGTTTTGTGAGCCATGGACATACCCCTGAAGTTCGGCCAAAAAAATAGACAGACCCTTGGCTTTCCCTCGCGTGAGAGAGAATGACACGCATGCTTTTTGACTTTTCGGGAAAACCAAAGTATATTCGTTTACTAAGTGTTCGGTTAGGACTTCCTTTAGGATGGTTGAATGCCTCATGGGCGATGTCCTGAATCATTTGGAACGAGAAGAAACAAGAGAAACCGGCAGGCCCCGAATCCTCGTTGTGGATGACGAGGAGATCATGCTGTCCATGCTGGTGGAGCATCTTCGAGGCCAAAGCTACGAAGTGGACGGCTGCTATAACGGGGCAGAGGCCATGAAGCGTATAGATCAGTACGAGTACGCCGTTCTGATCACCGACCTTGTCATGACTCCGATTCAGGGACAGGAGATCGTTGCCTATCTCAAAAAGCATCATCCGGACACCGAAGCCATCGTCATGACGGCTTACGCTTCGGTCGATCGGGCTGTGGAAGCAATTCATCAGCATGTGTTCGACTTTGTGGAGAAACCCTTCAGTCTTCGCCGGATAGATGTCACTGTCAGCAACGCCATCTCCAAGTATCGGTTGTCGCTGGAAAACCGCAAACTGGTTGAGGAACTTGCCAGACAGAACGAACGGCTGGAGGAACGAATTCGCAATGCGACCCAGGACCTACAGGATTTGACAGTCAAAGATGGTCTTACGGGTCTGAATAACTATCGGTTCTATCAGAGTATCATCGTAGCGGAGATCAGTCGCTGCATTCGCTACGGTCGCGATCTTTCTCTTGCCGTTTTGGATTTGGATTTCTTCAAGATTTACAATGACCAACACGGTCACCAGGCGGGCAATGAAGCGCTCTGTCTGCTTGCCCAGATTCTGGAGAGCAACTCACGCGAGTCCGACCATATCATTCGGTACGGCGGCGAGGAATTCGTTGTCGTCTTTCCCGAAACAGGCAAAAAGGAAGCGGCCAAGAACGTGGAGCGCACATCCGAGGCGCTTCGCAAAGCATCACTGACCGTTGACTCTCCTACGGGACTTGGATTCCTGACCCTGAGTGCTGGGCTCGCCACCTGTCCGGCAGACGCCACTGAAGCGGAAAGCCTGATGCGCGCCGCGGATATGGCTCTCTATGATGCCAAGAATCAGGGACGCAACCGAATTGTTCTGGCTGATGAGTCTCACCAGAAAGCCCGCCAAGGAACGTCTGAGTGATGGCAAACGAGACCCCACTAAGTGACATAAGGGACAATCCGATCCGTGTGATTGTTTTCGACCATACTCCAGAACTTCGTGAGGCAGTGGCCACTGTGCTCAGAAGGCGTGGCTACGATGTCCATGCCTGCGAACGGGGACGGGAAGCCCTGGCCTTGATGGATCAACATGAGTTCGAGGTCATGGTGACCAACGCCTCAACCACCCAAGCCTCCAGTTCAGACTTTGTTGCGGTCGCCAAGTCGCGCTGGCCGAGCCTCGAAGTGGTCATGGTGTCCGGTGCGATGTCTTTGGACACGGCGCTGGAAGCCATCCAACAGCATGTCTATGAAGTACTCGAGATCCCTATTGACATTGCCCGACTGGAACGCACCGTGCGCAACGCGGCAGACCACGCCCGAATGGCCAAAGAACGGGAACGGCTTCTTAACGAGCTGAACCGTCAGAATGAACAGCTCGAACGCCAGGTGCGCAACGTCACACGGGAACTGCGAGAGAAGTCCTTTCGCGACGAGCTGACGGGTCTCTACAACTACAGACACTTCACGAAGACCTTTGAAACTGAATTGAGCCGTGTGCAGAGATATGAGCGCTCTTTATCGCTGGTGATGATGGATCTGGATCATTTCAAGAAACTTAACGATACGCTTGGCCACCAGAAGGGCAATGAAGTGCTCGCGGCTGTGGCACAGGTTTTGAGTGACGGATGCCGCTCAAGTGACTACGCCGTACGCTACGGCGGTGAGGAGTTTGCCCTGATTTTGCCGGAGACATCAAAGCTGGCAGCCAAACACATCGTGGATCGAATCCGAATTGGAGTCGAGGAGCTTAAAGTTTGTTATACGACCAAGGAAGGGGAGGACAAAACCGTCACAATAAGTTCCGGTATCGCCGCGGCCCCGGAAGATGGTTTGACACCAGACGCGCTGATTCGCCAAGCTGACGCCGCCCTGTACCAGGCAAAAGCGAGTGGCCGAAACTGTATTGTTCTCGCCAGCTGATATCGCGTGGAAAGCACGACCGTCTCAATCGTTGTCCCAGTTCTGAATAACGCGGACTGTCTTCCGAAGTGTCTCGAAAGCCTCACCCGACAAACCCATCCGCCAACCGAGATCATTTTGGTAGACAACGCCTCTGAAGATTCGGGAATTGCCGATGCGTTAGCCCAGGTGCCTTATCTGAAGATAATCCACAATGAGGTCAACCGCGGATTTGCTGGTGCCTGTAACCAGGGGATCAGCGCCAGCGTGGGGGAATTTGTGCTGCTGCTGAACGCAGACGCCTGGCTTGATGATTATTTCCTCTCAAAGGCTCTGGAGACGTTCAAGAGTCGTCCCGAGATCGGATCTCTCACGGGGAAGATCTATCGTTCGCGTCCACCAGTTCTGGATTCAACGGGCATCGAACTGGCGAAAAAGAAGTTCAGTCCCAAGGATCGGGGAGAGACCGAACGAGACTGCGGACAGTATGACCTGGAGGAGTACGTTTTCGGTGTCAGCGGTGCGGCGGCTCTCTATCGAAAGGCGGCTCTTGAGGACTGTCGAGTTGAGGGGGAATACTTTGACGAGGATTTCTTCGCTTACTATGAGGATGTTGACTTGGCGTGGCGAATGCAGATTCTAGGCTGGCGCTGCTTGTATCTGCCTTCTGCCGTCGCCTATCATGACCGCAAGGGTCCCAAGATCAAGAGCCATTCAGTGTT
>JAKQFZ010000720.1 GCA_029558215.1 Candidatus Omnitrophota bacterium | reverse complement strand
GGCGATATTGGGTTTCGCGCAACTGGCCAAGAAGCACAAAGACATTCCCGCCGCAGTCCGGGCGGATCTCGAGAAGATCGAAACTGCGTCTCTCCATGCCAGGGAGATCATTCGCAGCCTTCTGGTTTTCGCCCGTCAGGTCAAGCCCCGCAAGGAACGAGTCAAACTCAACGCCATTGTCGAGGACAGCCTCTGCTTCTTTCAGTCTCGCTGCGCCAAAGAGGGGACTGAAGTGATACGCCGCTTTTCATTGGAGAACCCTGAAATCATTGCAGATCCCACTCAGATAAGCCAGGTTCTTGTGAATCTCATCGTCAACGCCTTGCAGGCGATGCCCAACGGGGGTACTCTCGCTGTCAGCACCGAGGTTTCGGAAGGACACGTCTCACTCACGGTTGAGGACACCGGATGTGGCATGGAGCCAGATATCATGGACAAGATATTTGTCCCGTTCTTCACGACCAAAGACGTAGGTCAAGGCACCGGTCTGGGACTTCCGGTTGTGCATGGGATCGTCACTGCACATGGGGGTTCCATTGAAGTTTCGAGCCATGTTGGTGAGGGGACGCGCTTTGTTGTTCATCTTCCGTTGTCATTCACAGATGTTTGAGGAGTGTCAGTGTGACAGAGAAGCACAAAGAGAGGATCCTTGCGGTAGATGATTCGCTCATCACCCTTGAGGTACTGCAACGCAATCTGGTCGCCTCGGGATATGAAGTGCTCACGTGTTCCGATGTTCATCAGTCCGTCACACTCCTTGAGCAGGCTTCGTACGACCTGGTGATCACCGATCTGAAGATGCCCGGCATCAGCGGGCTGGATCTCGTCCGACACGTTCGTCACAACCACAGAGAAACAGAGATCATGATGATCACTGGGTATCCGTCTCTGGATGGGGCGGTTGAAGCGGTGAAGGCGGGTGCCGAGCAATATCTGGCAAAACCCTTCACCGATGAGGAACTCCTGACAGCGGTTCGGAAAGTACTGGACAAATTGCAGGCCAAGCGAGTTTCAAGCCAGTCTCCTTCGGATGTGTCCATGGCACAGTACGGGATCATTGGCAGTTGTGCTGCGATGGGAAAAGTGTTTGGTGCCATCGAGAAGGCATCAGCCAGCTCTGCCACGGTTCTGATCACTGGCGAGAGCGGTACAGGGAAGGAATTGGTTGCTCGTGCCATTCACTACAGCGGCGCGAGGGCTTCCGCCCCCTTTGTGCCGGTGAACTGCGGAAGCATCCCAGAAGGGCTTCTCGAGAGTGAACTGTTCGGTCATGTAAAGGGAGCCTTTACCGGTGCAGCGGAATCTCGTGCCGGATTCTTCCATTCTGCTGACGGAGGAACGATCTTTCTGGATGAAATCAGCGAGACGAGTCCTTCAATGCAGGTTAGTCTTCTTCGGGTTCTCCAAGACAAGGAAGTCCGCATGGTCGGTTCCAGCAAGGCACGCAGAGTGGATGTCCGGGTGGTTGCCGCCACAAACCATGACCTTCTCTCGCTCGTCAAGCGGGGCAAGTTTCGGGAAGATCTTTTCTATCGGTTGAATGTGATTGCCATCTCAGTTCCCGCACTTCGAGACAGAGGAGAGGACGGCGTGGTTCTCGCCAGGCACTTTGCTGCCAAGTATGCGACAGATTACGAAAAACAGCCTCCTGAGTTCTCGGCACAAGCGCTTGATGCCATGCGACACTATGAATGGCCTGGCAATGTCAGAGAGTTGGAGAATCTGATTCAGCACCTTGTTGTGATGATGGAAGGCACAACAGTCGAGGTATCCGATCTTCCGTCTCTCATGAGGTTCTCTGTTCCCAAATCTCTGGGAGTGCACAGAACCCTTGCAGAAGTCGAAGCGGAGCATATTCGGAATGTGCTTGCCAGCGTTGACAGCAATATCAGCCGCGCGGCAAGCATACTTGGGGTGGATAGAAAGACACTGAGGTCAAAGATCCGTTGAGAGTAAAGTTCGAACCGATCGAACGGTGGAATCTATTCCTGGAAATGGACTTGGCAATCCGGATGAGCAGGCATTCCATGTCGGATGCGAAGGAACAAGAGACTCAAGACAGAGAATTGTAACACAGGGACAGCTGCTGGCATTTTTGTTGGAGTTCATAAGATGAGAGTTGCACTTTGCGCACCGTGGATGACCTTTGTGATAGTGGCTTTCTTCTCCGCACTCTTGAGCGCTTCATGCGATGCATCGCAACGTGTCCCCGCTCGCGTCGAAGTTCTGTCCGATGGTCGGCTGGCTGTGAATGGTGTGCCGACATTCTTTCTTGGTTTTGCGCCTGGACCGCCGATGGATCTGAAGACGCCTGAAGGGGGCAATGGCTGGCAGGAGTTGGCAGAAGGGGGAATCTCTGTCGTGAGGCAAGGCGCGGCGCCCAGGACGGATTGGAACGATGAAGAGGAAAGCCGTTTCGAGCAATATCTCGACAACGCAATCAAGCATGGGGTGCGCGTGTGGCCCATGCTTCGAGAACTCGTTGTTGTTTCCGACACACAGAGCAGGGAAAGACTGACATCGTTTGTCAATCGCTTCAAGGATCATCCGGGGATCCTGCTTTGGAAAAGTGCCGATGAGCCGCAATGGGGACAGATTCCGGCGGAACCACTCACCGAAGCGTACCGACTCATGCGCCGACTTGATCCGAATCACCCCGTGTGGATCTGCCATGCTCCACGAGGCACTCTCGACGAACTTAGACCCTACAATGACGCCTGCGACGTGCTGAGCACTGATATCTACCCTGTGAGTGAGCCACCTGGGAAACATTCGCTGGAAGCCAACAGGGGGCTGAGCATGGTTGGTGATTACACCAAGCGAATGGTCGAGTTGTCCGAAGGCAGGAAGTTCGTTTTCATGGTTCTTCAGGTCTGTTGGAGTGGTGTGATGAGTCGTCCCGAAAAGACCAATCGCCTGATGTTCCCGACGTTTCGGCAGGAACGCTACATGATGTATCAAGCCATCATCTGTGGAGCCAGAAGCCTTTCATTTTTCGGGATGCCCTTCGGTCTGTCTGTGCGCGACGCGGAACTGGGCTGGAATTGGACATATTGGAGAGCTGTCTTGAAACCACTCTTTGCAGAGATCAAACCAGGCAGTGAACTCTATCCCGTCCTGACAGCGCCGGATTCGAGTTACCCGTTGCGTTTTACCGGTGCGCCGCAGATCGAGGTGATGTGTCGGGAGTCAGGAGTTTATCTCTACATCTTTGCAGCGGCCAGAGAAGGGAAGTCGAAACGCGTCCAATTCTCGGGTGTTGAAGATGGGGACGTCACCGTGCTTTTTGAGAACCGAACTCTTCAGGCATCAGGAGGCAGATTTGCCGATCGATTCGATGAGCATGATGTTCATATCTATCGGGCGACCCGAAAAGGCCACTAAGACCTGGCCGCCTGATCAATGCGTTAATGAGGTATCTCTCCAAACGTTCTGAGAAACAAGTCTTCGTATGATGATCGGAGCAATGGAGTCATGTGGCGACCTTTTGCAGCAATACTCGTCATTGTCTTCTGCATACTTTTGTTGGGTTGCTGGCTTTGGGCTCCATTGAATCAGACTGTTTCCCTGCGGGCTCCAATTCCCGAGAACAATCCTGATCTCATTTTGGCTGGCTCATCGGGAGACATTCCCGGCAGACTTGCATCAGGGATCGGAGTTCCTTCCTCAGGAGATACCGGTGCGTGGCCACAGTTTCGGGGTGCACATCGTGACGGTGTCGCTACCGGTTCGCCGATTCGTGAAGGGTTCCCTGAGGATGGGCCTGAAGTACTCTGGCGGATTTCCGTTGGAGAAGGACATGCTGGAGCCGCCATCCACAGCGGGTGTGTCTATCTTCTCGATTATGATGAGCAGGCGAGAGAAGACGTTGTGCGTCGTCTGGCACTCTGGAATGGCGAGGACATTTGGCGATATTCCTATCCAGTCAGGATCAAGCGCAACCATGGCATGTCCCGAACTGTGCCCGCAGTCAACGATGAGTACGTGGTGACAATTGGCCCCATGGGTCATGTTCACTGCCTCAAGGCTGCCAGTGGTGAACTGGTTTGGAGCAAAGATCTGACCAGGGACTATGGAACCAGGATTCCTGAGTGGTATGCCGGTCAGTGTCCGCTCATTGAGCCGGATCGGGTGATTCTGGCTCCAGTGGGGAAGAAATATCTGATGACTGCCATCGATCTTGCTACCGAAGAGGCCATTTGGGAAACGCCGAATGATCTCGGTTGGGAGATGACACATTCGTCTATTGTGCCAGTTCAGTTCGAGGGTGTTCGGCAATATGTTCTCTGCACCTCGGGTGGTGTCGTGAGCGTTGATTCTGACGATGGCAAGGTTCTCTGGACATTGCCTGATTGGAAGATCAAGATTGCCAATATACCCTCTCCTCTGGATGTTGGAGAGGGGAGGATTCTTTTCAGTGGAGGCTATAACGCTGGTGCTATGATGATCCGACTGACCAGGCGTGCCGACGCCATAGAGCCGGAGATTCTCTTCAGGACAGACGCAAAGACTTTTGGTGCCGATCAGCATACCCCGATCTACTACGAAGGCCTGATCTATGGGATCATCCCAGGAGGCAAACTCGCCTGTCTGACTCCGGAAGGACAGCGTCTGTGGGTTGATGAGGAGAACAACTTCGGCTTAGGCCCCTTCATGATGGTTGACGAAAAGTTGCTCGTGCTCGATGATGATCAGAAAAAGCCTGGTGGACTGTCTGTTTTTCGGGTCGGTTCAGAGGGAGCCACGAAAATCGCTACAACCTCAGTGCTTGATGGCCATGAAGCGTGGGCACCCATGGCTTTTGCATCGGGCAAACTGGTTCTTCGAGACGTGACAACGATGGTGTGTCTGGATTTGAACTGGTGAATACTGTGGAGTTGGAAAGACTCAGAGGTACCATGATGAATGAAAACAAACACAAACACCTGACTCGCAGGGAGTTTATGGACAGAACCACGCGAGGGGTGACGGCTTTTGTATTGGGCGGTGTTGCGGGCAAGGTTTTGTTCAACGGGATCAAACATGAGAGAGTCTGGCAGATCGATCCTTTCAAGTGTGTCCAGTGTGGCAAATGCGCCACGCATTGTGTTCTGACGCATTCCGCTTCCCGGTGTGTTCACGCGTATGAGGTATGTGGCTATTGCCGCATCTGCTCAGGTTTCTTTCCCACCGATGTTGCTGTTTTGGACGAAGGTGCTGAGAACCAGATCTGTCCTGTTGGTGCTATAAAGAGGACATTTGTCGAAGAGCCCTATTACGAGTACACGGTTGATCGAGACTTATGCATCGGCTGTGCTCGCTGTGTAAAAGGATGCACTGCGCACGGTAACGGTTCTCTTTACATGCAGATCCAGAGAGATCTGTGCGTCAACTGCAATGAATGTTCCATTGCGTTGGTTTGTGAAGGCAAGGCGATCAGCCGGATTGCGGCGGACGTGCAGTATCTCAAGAAAGGCTTTGTTGACAATTCCGAGCAGGTTAGCACCTGAAGGCGTGTGGGCTATGCCCACTCCTTCGGACGCTTGCTCAATGAATGATAAGCGCCTTTCGGACTTTGTGTCACTAGGAGTTCCGAGGGATGAGGGGATTCGCATTCTCTTAAGAGGCTTTGATCCAATTTGCTGATCAGTGGTTTCCCGTTCGACAGAAGGCGGGAGGAGGCATCACGCATGCTTGAAGTAAACTATGAAACAGGACGTATGTCGTGTGGGCAACGGAATACGGTATTCTCGGATAGACCTTATCTTTACTCACTGCGCGGCCGTGTCGGGAGCTCGGAAATGATGGGTGCCGAGTTGACCCAAAGAGCCGTTTTGTCGAAACGTACTGAGACAATCATTACTGGACTCTTTCGCGGACTCGGCGTCGCTTTGCGACAGAGGTTCTGCGTTTGCGGTTCAGGTATCCAAGAAACCATCACGCTCAAGAACCTTAACGCAGAGCCAGTTTTGTTGTCGGACATTGGTCTTGGTTTTGCCGCTGAGATCGGAGGACGATCGGAATGGCGTCTGTTTGCCATTCCTTTTCTGGTGCAACTGGATGGCAACAGGCACGATTACACCACATCGGACTTGACGGGAGGAACATTCCGAAATGCGGTCTATTCAGACGAGACTCGCCCTTTCATCCCTCTCGCCGAGGAAGGCCGTTTGCGCTCCGAGGCCTGGGGTTGGTGGCACAAAGACCATGGGCTGGTTGTCATCAAGTATAACGATGAGGATATCGAGCTGTCGGTGGCGCAGCCTCTTGTGATTGGCGATGAGCAGATTCTCAGATTTGGGGGTGTTGGCACTTGTCTGTATGGTGAACCCAGCGGTGGACACCGTCTGCAGCCAGACGGCAAGGTGACGCCCAAGTGTTGTCAGTGGGATGAATCAACCGGACACTGCGCGCTTGCGCCAGAGAGCGAATTCACATTTGGCACGACTTATTATCTTCCTGTCGAAGGCACCATTGAGGACGCGCTTGTCTGTTACAGAGATTTCCTTGATTCACGCGGACACTGCTTTCCCACCGATTATGATCCACCGGTCAACTGGAATGAGCTCTACGATGTCGGATGGTATCATTCCGATGCCGAGAAACTGAGCCAGAACTACACCCGAGAGAGGCTACTCAAAGAGGCCGAGAAGGCCAGTGACTGTGGCTGTGAGCTGCTCTATCTTGATCCAGGATGGGAGCAGGCGGAAGGAACGACCCTGTGGGATGAGGAGCGTCTCGGAACGGTGGGGAGTCTGATCGAGGTGCTCAAGAAAGACTACGGTTTGCAGCTCGGATTTCGCACGATCCTGCGCTGCTATCGGGACTATTGGCCACATCGCCACATGGTTCAGCATCCTGGAAGGCCCAAAGAGCCGATCAACTGGCCTGGGCAACTCCTCTGGGAACTCTGCCTCTGTGACCATTCACTCTGGGAGCAGAAACTGGAGCGGATCAGCAAGATCGCACAAGAAGGGGTTCGGTTTCTGATGGTGGACGAGATGGACTGGCGCGGCCCCTGCCACGATGCGGAACATGGTCATGATGTACCCACCACGGCAGTTGATCATGTCCGCGCCGTCTATGCTCTGTGTCGTGAACTGAAGCGGCGGTGTCCCAAACTCATCATCGAGTGTCACGATCCCGTCTGGCCATGGCAAACATGTATTTATGTTCCGACCTACTTCCAACAGGGTTTTGGCGAGCGCGGTGCGTACGACGAGAACTGGGGCTTCGAGTATATGTGGGACTGCATCCAAGACCTGAGAAGTGGCAAGGCGCTCGCGCTGTATTACTACAACTTGGGGTGCAACATACCGTTATATCTGCATATCACTATGGCAGCCGACAATGATGCCTGTCTCTTTTTCTGGTGGGCAGCGTCTACGGTTCGCCACTTGGGGATTGGCGGCAAACTGGGTCACGAGACAGTGAATCCCAGTGGGTTGCCTCCGCATGATCCGGAGAGACGCTTTGCAGCCTATAAGAGACAGATGCACCTCTATCGGCAACTCAAACCGTACTTTGTGCGAGGAGTCTTCCATGGGATTGGAGAACACATTCATCTTCACACACTTCCTGGCCGTTCTGGGGGTGTGATGGTGGTCTTCAATCTTACGGATGGGGATCAGGTCATCGAGACGTGCATCTCTCATGGACTGCTTCAAGCCAGCACATTGTTGCCTGTCAAGGGTGCTGTCGCAACTCAAGAGAATAGAGGGATTAAGGTCACCGCTGAGGTGCCTGCGATGTCGCCAGCCGTTATATGCATCGGGGATGCCGTCGGAGCCTTGTAATCCGTGTTTCAGTCAAGGCTGGACGTTTTTGGCGGTTTTCTCTTGAAGACCAACCCGAGATGTGCAAATATCCTCAACAAATACTGACTAGGGGGCTTGCGCTTAGTTATTATGAATACAGAACTTGCGTTGATTCCCAAGCCGCGGAACTATTCCGAGGATGGGGGAACTCTTGCCCTCAAAGAGGATTTCAAGGTCTGGTGTACCGATGACACGGCATTGGAGGCCGAGCGGCTCCGAGAATTTCTTGCCGAACACCTGGATCTCAGGCTGAGCCTGATGGCGCTTGAGATGGAAGGCTTTGTCGTCGCGCTCAGCCCAAGAAAGCCTGTGATCGAGCAGTTGCTGCGCCGTGTGGATCCTGAAGGATACATTATCCATGTCGGAAGACGTGAGCTGATCCTTCGTGGTGGCAGCCGCACCGGGATTTTCTGGGGTGAACAGACACTGCGTCAGATGTTCAGCTCGGGCAGCAGAACTGTTTCGTCACGAATCATGGATGATCCGGCGCTGTCGTGGCGAGGACTGCATCTTGATCTGAGCGGTGCTACGCCGAGTTTTGCCTCTCTGGTGCTGCTGTTGGATCAGATGTCCCAGTACAAGATGAACACGGTTATCATGGAGTACCAGGATCGGCTGGTCTACGACGGACATCCAAGACTTTCACGCTCCGGTGCTCTGACCTCATCGCAACTTCAGAGAGTGCTCGATTTTGCCAACGATCGACATCTTCAGGTGATTCCCCTGGTGCCGACAGTGGGAAGAACAGGGTACATCCTGCGTCATCAGGAATATCGGAAGTTGGGGGAGAAGGGCTCCCTGCAGCAGGTTCAGCTCGGCAATCCAGCGGTGCTTGATCTGATGAAACAAATTCTGGATCAGGTGCTTGCGGTTCATCCCCAATGTGAATTCATCCACCTGGGTGGAGACATGTGTCCTGAAGCCGCTCGAGCGCCCGAAATGGGAAGGAAGATCAGAAAGAAAGGCCAGCTCCAGCCTTTCATGAAACATATCGGTGACCTGTGTCAGCACGTTCTCGACAAGGGTGTACGTCCCATGATTTGGACGGATGTTTTCTGGCAGAAGATGGATCCTTTTGCTGTTCGAGCATTGCCCAAGGAAGTTGTTCTGGTGGATCGAAACTATGCTGCCGAGGATGTCCGCTGCCCGTTTGTATTCTGGGGTCCACAAGATATCCGATTGTCGAGGCACGCGGTTGAGACAAGTCAACGATTCCCGAGGACCTCGTCGCTTTGGTTTGATGGTCTTTCCGAAGCGGAACTCGGTTTTTTGGAGAAGTATTGGCAACCGGATGCGACATGGGGACAGGGAGAGGCTTTTCCGCTACTCAAGTTCTTTCTGGATGAGGGTTTTGAAGTCCTGGGTGCAGGAGCGGTCAAGGGTGTGGATGACAAGGCACCCTTTGTACCACGGCATCGCGTGCGTTTGAACAACCTCTGCACATGGGCGAAGGTTGCCGAACGAGATGGACTTCTGGGGGTTGTGGCAACCGCGCGTTCGCGGGACTCCCTTTTTGCTCCAGTTGCCGAGCCTTATATTGGCTTGACCTACACAATGCTCGCCGCGGCAGACTTCTTCTGGCGAGGTGCCCATTCGGACGTTGAGGACTACGAGAGGCGTGCAGGCCTGAATCTCTATGGTGACGATGAACAACTGCCCAACGCCATCGCGCTTCTTGATGAGGGCATTCGTCAGGATGACCTGCTTCGCTTGGGGTTGGCATCAGAAATCCTGAGCAACATTCGGGAAAATGCCGTACATGAGAAGCGGTTTGTCGACTATCTCGCTCTTGCCTGCGACTTGCTCAGTTGGCAGAAGGAATTTGACGCCCAGCTGGATGAGATTGGTGGCAGACTCCATCTGGCCGATCGGGGAAAGATGCTTCCCGAGGAGATTCAGGAGCGTTCGGAAGAGATCAAACTGAAACTCAAGCAGGCAAACGGAATGCGTCGCCGAATTCGCAATGTGATGAAGGGGCAGGCCTTTCCTGAGGATATCCGGGAGATTGCTGAGGGACAGGTCTCCGGGCGAGAGCAGCGGGCGAAGATGATCCTCGAATCGCTCGGTAAGTCCAAGTAATGATGTCTGACTGCCAAACGAGAGTCTTCCTTCGCGCATGGAGCGACTGCGTCAGTTCTCATTTCAGTGCGTTGTGAAAGGGACACATCTGGTTACATGTCTTCATCGCCACTTTTGGAAATGCGTCTGATTCGGAAAGCCTTTCCCGGCGTACTTGCCTTGGATGATGTGAATCTCGTCGCACATGCGGGCGAAATTCACGCTCTGGTGGGTGAGAATGGAGCGGGCAAGTCCACTCTGATGAAAGTCCTCAGTGGCGCCTATCCAGATCACGGCGGTGAGATACTCATCCAGGGTGAAAAGATATCCATCCCGAATCCCCGAGCCGCGGAGCAGGCTGGCATTGCGACTATCTATCAGGAACTGAATCTCGTTCCTGATCTCTCCGTGGCGGAGAACATCTTCCTTGGTCGGGAGCCGGTGACTCGATGGCGGACTCTTGACCGACGCCGTATGGAGCGAGACGCCAAAGCGCTTTTGGGGCAACTGAACTGTGTCGTGAATCCATGGCGACGGTTGTGTGAACTTCGCCTGGGAGAACAGCAACTGGTCGAAGTGGCCAAGGCGCTCTCGCTGGACGCGAGAATCCTCATCATGGACGAGCCAACCTCCGCATTGAGCGACCAGGAGGCGCATCGGTTGTTCCAAGTCATCCGGGCGATGAAGGCCGAAGGCATGACCGTTCTTTATATCTCCCACAAAATGGATGAAGTATTTGCGCTGGCCGATCGGATCACTGTTCTCAGGGACGGGAGAGTCGTCGGGACGAAGCGGCGCGAAGACACGGTTCCGGAACAGATCATCACTATGATGGTTGGCAGACAGATAGAAGAGATGTTTCCCGTTCAGAGTCGTCAGTGCAAAGAGACTGTTCTGCGCGTTGAGGATCTGAGCACCGCGCATCCGACTCGAGTTGGGGAACGGTTTCTCGATCGGGTGAGTTTTCAGCTCAGACAGGGAGAGGTTGTCGGAATTGCCGGTCTCATGGGTTCGGGGAGAAGTGAGTTGCTTGAGGCTTTGTTTGGTTCTCCCAGAACACCCTTGCTTGGAGGACAGATCCTGGTGGATGAACAGGTGCGAGCGATTCGAAAGCCTATGGATGCGATCAAATCTGGCTTGGCACTTGTTACTGAAGATCGGAAAGGAACTGGTCTGTTTCTCCAAATGACGGTAGGTCAGAACATTACCATTGCCAGCCTGACAAAACTGGCGCGGCTTGGATGGATTCCAGGACAGGCCGAGATCCGTGTGGGGAAGACGTATGTTGAGAAACTGTCCATTCGGACTCCTGGCCTGCACACGTCGGTTGAGAACCTCTCTGGAGGGAATCAGCAGAAGACGATTATTGCGCGATGGCTGCTCACGGAACCTCGTGTACTTCTTCTCGACGATCCGACCCGTGGAATTGACGTTGGAGCAAAGGCGGAACTGTATCGGTTGATGGACGCTTTGGCAGGGCAGGGGATCGGGATTCTGATGGCCTCGTCCGAGTTACCTGAACTTCTGGCGCTGTGCGATCGGATTCTCGTTCTGTGCGAGGGGCGTCTGACGGGTCAATTGACGCGCGATGAGGCAACCGAGGAACGGATTATGGCATTGGCGACCATACGACATTCTGCACATGTTGGATTGTCTTCGGTTGAAACGGCAGGGAACTGACGGGACAGTGTTGTCATCACAGCGCTGGAACTGTCTCTTGGAGGTCTCTGGGAGGTGGAACAAGAAAGCAGACTTCACGGACTCAGGCAGGCTTTGAGATTTCTCGTGAGATTTCAGAGTCTGGCGGGTCTGATTGTTGTCATCGTCCTTGCTGTGGTGTTTTCACCGGTTCGTCGGGGAGCGATTGTGTTTCTCAACCCGGACAACCTCACCGACATTCTCAGACAGATCAGCGAGAAGGGAATTCTTGCAGTGGGGATGACCCTGGTCATTCTCTCGGCAGGCATTGATCTCAGCGTCGGTTCCATTCTTGCTTATTCAGCGACGTTGACAGCGATGATGCTTCGGCGATGGGGTTGGCCTATTGCACCGGCGATTCTGGTGGTGCTCCTGAGCTCTCTGCTGCTCGGCACTGTCAACGGAGTTGTTACGGCAAAGACCAGAATTCAGCCGTTTATTGTGACTCTGGCAATGATGAGTGCCGCGCGAGGGTTGGCCAAACTGCTCTCGAACAACTCCAACGTCGAAATCGGTTTTGGCAAAGAAGATTCAGTGGCGCGATTTATGGAGACGGTGAGCAGCAAGTTCTTCGTGATTCCCGCCTTCCTGATTGTCGTCATCGTTGTGTATCTCTTGCTTCGCAAGACACGTTTCGGGCGATACACCATCGCCATCGGGAGCAATGAGCAAGCGGCGCGTCTTTCGGGAATCAATGTTGACTGGGTCAAAATATGGGTCTATTCGATCTGCGGACTTCTCTGCGGGGTGGCAGGTCTGATACACTGCGCTCAGAACAATCAGGGCAGCCCGAATGATGGCGTTGGATATGAACTGGATGCCATCGCTGCGGTTGTCATTGGTGGCAGCAGTCTCATGGGCGGTCGTGGTGGCGTCATCGGGACGCTTGTCGGAGCTTTGATCATGGGCATTATCACGAATGTGATGGGCTTGCGAAATGTGGATCCGAACATTCAGTTGATTCTCAAGGGAGCGATCATCGTCGGAGCGGTGATGCTTCAGAAGAAGCAGTCTCAAGGAGGGTAATATCGTGACGAGACATCGGTGTTTATTGGTTTGGGTGGTGGCATTGCTTGTCGTCGGGGTCTTCTCAGGTTGCGGACAGAAGTCGGCCGAGAAGGAACAACGGACTCAGGCAATTCAGAAGCAGGGAAAGCCTGAACAGGCACAACCGGCTAAGGGGCAGAAGTTCCTGATCGGTTTTTCACAGTGCAATTTTGCCGAACCTTGGCGTCAGGCGATGAATCAGGCGGCGATTCAGGAAGCGAAGAACAATCCTCAGATTGAACTGGTTCTTTCAGATGCCCAGCAGGACGACAGCAAACAGATCGCGGATGTGGAGAACTTTCTTCGCCAGAAAGTTGACCTTCTGATCATCTCCCCCAATACGGCTGCCCCTCTGACTCCCATCGTGAAGAAGGTTCACGACAGTGGAATTCCAGTCATCTGTCTGGATCGGGATCTTCTCAGTCCCGAATACGACGTTTTTATCGGTGCCAATAATTTCACAATTGGTGAGGCAGCGGGCAAGTATGTGGTCGAGCTCTTGAACGGCCAGGGCAGAGTTGTTGAACTCATGGGGCTTCTGGGATCTCCTCCTGCCAAGGATCGCTCTGACGGATTCCATTCCGTTGTGGATGGCGTTGCTGGAATCGAAGTGATCCACAAGGCGGAAGGAAAGTGGCTCTTGTCGGAGGCTCGGGTGCGTATGGAAGAGATTCTCCGTGCTCAGCCGGAGATTGACTTGGTCTACGCGCACAATGATCCCATGGCTGTCGGAGCCTATAAAGCGGCGCAGGATATGGGACGAGAGAAAAACATATTCTTCATTGGAATTGACGCCTTGGGTGGAGAGGAAGGCGGCGTCAAGAAGGTCATGGATGGGGTTCTGACAAGCACCTTCTGGTATCCGACATGTGGGCAGGAAGCCGTTCAAGTGGCGTGGAAGATTCTCAACGGAGAAGAAGTGGAACCGCGAATTGAGTTGCCGACGGCTCAGATTCTCAAAGAGAACGCTCAGGAATGGTTCGAGCGTTTGACACCGAAAACAGAATGATTCATTGACGACTGTCTGGGGTTTCTTCTAGGTTAGTGAATACTGACACGGACAGCTCGTCTGATATGGAAAGGATAGCGATGCCGAGTTTATACCAACTGAAGGATCTGATGGTCGAAGTCGGTCGCCGAGTCTGGTTGCAGGGCTGGGTGGCTGCCAACGATGGAAACTTTTCTGTTCGTCTTTCCGATGAGGAGTTTCTTGTCACTCCGACCGGAGTAAGCAAGGGATTTCTGGATCCTGGGATGCTTATCGTTGTGGATGAGCAGGGGCAGAAGAAGTTTGGCACTCTGAAGCCGTCATCCGAGATCAAGATGCATCTTGAGGTGTACCGTCAGAGGTCGGATGTAAATGCCATTGTTCACGCGCATCCTCCCACCGCAACCGGGTTTGCCGTGGCGGGTATTGAACTGTCTGAGTGCGTTCTGCCCGAAGTGGTTGTCACTATCGGTGGGGCGCCGCTTGTGCCCTATGGGACGCCGAGCACAGATGAACTGGCGAAAGCGTTTGTTCCCTATCTGAACAAGGCAGACGCGTTCCTGCTTGCCAACCATGGAGCGTTGACACTGGGTACGGACTTGATGCATGCCTACTATCGAATGGAATCGCTGGAACACTTCGCCAAGATTCTCATGGTGGCCAGACAACTCGGAAAGGTGAACTTCTTGACGGAGCAGCAGGTCTGCGAACTCAACGAACTCCGTCAACGATTTAATGTACCGGGACAGCAGTACCCCTGCACAACGTGCCAGGTGAATCCTGTTCCCGAGAGGAAGTGACACGAATGCAGTTTTGTCTCAGAGGGATTTCACTTGCTTTGGCTGGAGTTCTTTCTTGTCTTTTGGCAATGCCAGCCTTGGCATCAGAAGAAGGAGATGCGGATGTCCTAAAACATCCAGGGATTTCCATCTGTCTCCAAAGTCCCAAGGACCGCGACATTCTCCAACTGGACTTGAATCTGACTCAGGAAGAGCTCAAGGTTATCTCGGACTTGGTTGTGTCTGAAACAGGGGAGTGCGCCCTATGGCTATCTGCCTGTCGTGCCGTTCTTGAGGATGTGTCGAAGGACTATCAACAGAAACGAGACGCAATCACAACCATCCCACTGGATGAGAAGAGTGCGGCGTTTCTCAAAACGGCCAATGCGAATCTGGATCAAGTTCTGTCGGAAGGCCAGAAAGCCCTTCTGGGGATATGGATTGAGGAAGAATGGAAGATGCTCACCGGCGCGCCCTTTGCACCCAAAGCCGGTGCGAGTTCTTTTGTGGAGTTCTTGAAGACGCGGATGACAATTCCTGAGAATGTGGCGCGACGCATCAGGCAGGACTGGTCTTATTACAAGACGATAGAACTGACACACAGGCAGAAACTGAGAAAGTTTCCCGACTTGGATCCTCAAAACGACATAAGCTATCTCCGAATGATGCGTGTGAATGTGGATGAGAAGACGGTTCAGGCTCTTGATGATCAAAACAGGGTGACTTACAAGCGCATCATGCGAAGCCAGTCACTGGAAAGGTAGGCACGAGGCCATGAGAATCCTGGTTCACTATGTTGTCTGTCTCGTCGTTCTTGGGAGTTCCGTGAGTGCATTTGCTGCATCGAATCGCATACTTCCCGGCACCACTGTTCCTGGGATTGATGTGCTGGTTGAGAGGCAGTTTGATGTTCTGCGTGGCAAGAAGGTGGGACTTATCACCAACCATACGGGACTTTCACGTGATGGCATGAGTGATATTGACATTCTTCACGGGGCATCCGAATGCACGCTGGTGGCGCTATTCAGTCCGGAGCATGGTATCCGCGGCACGGCAGACGAGCATGTCAGTTCCGGTGTGGATGAGAAGACCGGACTGCCGGTGCATAGTCTCTATGGACAGACGAAGAAACCCACGGCTGAGATGCTTCAGGGTCTGGATGTTCTTGTCTTTGACATCCAGGACATTGGCACCCGTTTCTATACGTATATCGGTACTATGGCTTCGGCGATGCAGGCAGCCAAAGAACATGGTCTTGATTTCGTTGTTTTGGATCGCCCCAACACGATAGGCGGTCAGAAGGTGGAAGGGGCAATTCCGCCGACCGATCTTTGCGGTGGCAACACCTGTATCTATCCCATTCCTACGCGACATGGAATGACGATCGGGGAACTGGCGCAGTTGTTTAACGACCACTTCAAGATAGGGTGCAAACTGACTGTCGTTCCGATGAAGAACTGGGATCGTGCCTTCTACTTCGATCAGACGGGACTTCCTTGGGTCAATCCTTCACCGAACATGAAGACACTCAATGGTGCCATCCTCTACCCTGGGCCGGGCTCTGGTGAAACAACCACCCTATCGTGTGCTCGGGGTCTGGACAGGCCTTTTGAGATGTACGGAGCGCCAAAACTCGATGGCGAGAAGATCGCCGCCAATCTCAGGAAAAGAAATACGCCTGGAGTTCGTTTTGTCCCAACTTCCTTCACTCCGACAGCGCCCTATCATCAGTTCAAAGATGAGCTCTGCCATGGGGTATATGCAATCATCTACGATCGGGATCAATTGGACTCTGTCACGGCTGGTTTGCACATGGTGCAAGCCATGTATGAGTGCCATCCCGAAGACTACAAGGAACTGGGGGGCTACAAGACCGAGACGGGTGATCCGGAGACTTGGAAGATGCTCACTCAGGACAAGATGACGCCGGAACAAATCGTTGAGAAGTGGAAGCCCCAGATCGAAGAGTTCAATAAGATACGGGCAAAGTACCTTCTCTATTAGTGGCAGCTGGAGCGGTCTTGCAGATAAACGACTTTCCTGAGTACCTTTTGTGAAACGTTGTGCTTTAACTTTTTCCAGTCCGTTCAGTCTTGTGCGAAGCTGGGAAGGTTTCTATCTCGGCACTGCTGCAAAGGCGGCGTTTCCCGAAGCGCATACTCATTCGATCGCAATTCCTCTTCTTGGTGAAGCGACTCCCTGTCTGTTGAATCAGCGCCAGGGAGATCGTCTCTCCATCGTTTGTCCTGAGACGGCAGACAGCGTTCTTGTGCGCCGTTCTGTGCAAAATCTCTTTCCGGGTGATCAACACCACAGACAATGGCAAGAAGCACTCACGGAAACGCCTTGTGACGCCGAAGTTCTCAAACGTTGGGAAGGTTTTCGCATTGTTCAGTCTCCAGATGTGTTTCCCGCTTTTGTGTTGATGATCACATGCCAGCAGATCAACATGAAACTGGCGATGCAACTGGTTCGGGACATGGCCTTGCGTTTTGGCGGACAGCTGCAATTCGACGGACATCAAGTCCCCCTCTATCCGCAAGCGGATTCCGTGGCACCTTCCACCGTTGCCGAGCTGCGAGCGATGAAGTACAGCGAACGCAAAGCGGAGTATCTCCTTGACGTCGCCAGACGATGTGCCTCTGGCGAGTGGTCGAACGAACGCTGGCAGACGTGGGACAACGAACGCATCATCGAGGATATGGTTAGCGCTCGCGGGATCGGACGCTGGACGGCGGAGTGGATGCTCCTGCTCGCCCTCGGCAGGCTGGATGTGGTGCCTGCTGGAGATTACGGCGTCCGAAAGACGCTTTCGGACATCTATTTCAATGGTGTGATGCAACCCGACAAGACAATACGAGAACTCTCGAACCGCTGGGGGGCCGTTGCTGGTTGGGTGACCTGCACACTTCTATCTGCCATAGGTAAGGGGTAAAACAAGGTTCTTCAAGGAAAAGCGGGGTAGAGGGAGGACAAAGGCAGCGTTAATATCCTTCAAAAG
>JAKQFZ010001224.1 GCA_029558215.1 Candidatus Omnitrophota bacterium | reverse complement strand
CTTCACGAACATTTCCTTCTCATAACGAAGCTGCAGCTGTATCTCGACCACCGGCTCAAACTTGCCGTCGTTCTTTTTGTCCAACGCCCTGAGCGCATTTCCAATAAAAGCTGAGTCGTCTTTGCGAAAATGAAGACAAGGAGTTACTGCCAGTGACATCGCGTTGGTGGAGATTTGAAGAAGACAGCTGTCGTCTTTGCACTCCAGGACCCGGGCACAAGAATCTCCAGGTTCCGTATAGTTTTGGTGTGTATAGTATTTGCCAACCTCGTAGGTCAGCGAACCAAGGGAATCAGGATACAGGAGTATCCCATCCTTCACCGCCGTGACAGCCGTGCGGTCGGAGACCTTGAAATCATCCAACTCTTCGATAATCACCTTCATAGCTGCGTCCCTGTCCAGCGTGGACACAATGAAACAGGTACCGACAAACAATGCACCAACATGGGATGCGGTACCGATCTGGCGTTGCTCCAACTCAATTTTCAACTCGACAGCAAAACGATCGTCAAACTCCTCAAACGGCTCGTCACCGCGAACCAGAATCTGTAATTCCTCCCCTTCAGTCTCCAGACGTCCCCACAACTTCAGTGCCTCGATATGGGATGCCTCAGGCATCGTGGAACACAGTCCCGGTGGGTACATCTTCGCTTTATATCCCTCCAGCATGAACGCCGCCTCCTGGCCAACAGTTGAGCGCTCTTTGCTGCGATAGGACGAAAAACCGGAGCACACAGCGGCGCATGGTTCCTTTGAATCCAGCATCTCCACCAACCGGGGCAGATGTTCCAGCTGCACCCAGCCTGCAGGCACATACTCAACGGTGAAGGTAGATTCCTTGTGCTGCTTCAATATCTCCAGGAATTGCTCAGGTGACGTTTGGGACCAGATGATGTGATTGGAGGCCTTTTCTCCTGGCTTGTCATCCTGTTGCTCCGCTTTGCATCCAAACAGCAAAGAGACTGCCACACCCAGCCGCAAACCTCGAAATGCTGCCTTCAATGCACTCATCAGTTCCCTGTCCACCTTTCCGGTTGCCCAATCCTATCCCATCGGGCTATGATTCAACAAGTTGGAAATTTCTGGAAGATGCTGATGTGAGCAAAAAATCAGGACCAGCGGTGGGATTGATCATGATTGCCTTGATGGGGCTCCTCTT
>JAKQFZ010000693.1 GCA_029558215.1 Candidatus Omnitrophota bacterium | reverse complement strand
CCGAGCGCAAGTATCCTTGTTGCCTTGAGCTGCATCATAGCCGGACGAAAGCGCTTGCCTGCCAACCCGCAACCCAACGGCCTCTGGATGGAGCAGATCGCTCGCAATGTCAGTGGTGAGGGAGGCTTCCTGAAAGACAAGAAATACCTGATCCACGACCACGACCCGCTGTATACGGCCAAATTCGAGAGTGTTTTCAAAGCCGCCGTGGTGGAGCCGGTGAAACTACCCGCACGCAGTCCGAATGTGAATCCCCACGCGGAACGCTTCGTGAGGTCAGTAAAAGAGGAGTGTCTCACTCTTCTACTCTTGTCGTCGGAAGAACAGTTAGAGCTTGAAAACTTCTCGATGATCGTGATACGATATGCCTGCCACTGGCCCAAAGGAGCAACGAAGCATGCTGTCCAAAGTGAACAGTTATCTCAATACTGATATCTGGAGGATCCGACTCGCAGATTACCCGCGCACGAAGTCCCTCCTGCTCCAACAACTGCGCATTATCGCTCTTGCCCTGCGAGGGTACCGGGAGGACAGCTGCAAGTTCCGGGCGTCGGCGTTGACCTTTTATTCCCTGCTGTCCATCGTTCCGGTCATCGCCATGCTGTTCGGAATCGCCAAGGGATTTGGGCTCGAAAAGCGTGTGGAAACCGAAATCCTGGCGAGATTCAAAGGACAAGAGGAGGTCGCACAGAGGATCGTCACCTTCGCCAATTCTCTTCTGGAGAACGCCCAGGGAGGACTGGTGGCAGGCGTGGGCGTCATGATCCTGTTCTGGAGCGTGATCAAAGTCCTGGGCAACATCGAGCATTCCTTTAACGAGATTTGGGGAGTCACCAAGCCCCGCAGTCTGGGACGGAAATTCAGTGACTACTTCTCCCTCATCCTTGTGTGCCCGATTCTCATGGTGGTCGCGGGCAGCGTGACGGTCGTCGTGAGCAGCCAAGTGCAACTGCTGCTGGAGAAGATCCCCTTTCTGAGTTTCCTGGGACCCGCTGTGCTGCTGCCGCTGAAACTCCTGCCCTATTGCACTCTGTGGGTCACCTTCACATTTATATTCATCTTCATGCCGAACACCAAGGTGAAGTTGAAGTCCGGCTTGGTTGCAGGCATTGTGGCAGGCACGCTCTTCCAGTTGGTCCAGTGGGCCTACATCAACCTTCAGATTGGCGCGGCCCAATACGGCGCCATCTACGGAAGCTTTGCGGCTCTGCCCCTGTTCCTCGTTTGGCTGCAGATGAGTTGGCTTATCCTCCTGCTGGGAGCAGAAATTGCCTTTGCGGTCCAGAACGTGCAGACCTATGAGTTCGAGCCGGACTGTCTGTCGGTCAGCCACTCGCGCAGGATATTGCTTTCTCTGCTTGTCGCCAAACTGATCGTGAAGAGGTTCTGTGCGGGAGATTCCGCCTGGGACGCCTCGGAGATTTCACGGGCTCTGGAAATCCCCATTCGTCTGGTTCGTCAAATACTGCAGGAGTTGGTCGAAGCGAATGTCCTGTCCGAAATACGAAAACGGGAGGAAGACAAAGAAGTTCTGTATCAGCCTGCTCGTGACGTGGAGATGCTCACCATAAAGCGGATCGTCGACGCGTTGGAGAATCGAGGGGACTCGCACGTGCCGGTAAAGGCCTCTGAGGAGCTCAAGAAACTGACGGATGCCTTGGCCGTTTTGAGTGAGGGGGTCGAGCGAGCGCCTGCGAACGTTCCTCTCCAGAGAGTCTGAATGACTGACGGCGCCACGGCCGGAGAGCGAAAGCTCTCGTTCAAGCATTGCCATAGTTTCACCAGATACCCGCCCGTGCTTTCACCAAGTCGCGCTTGTATCTTGTGCGCGCACGCAGTAAGCTGCAAGAGCAAGATGGCGTATGATCGCC
>JAKQFZ010000670.1 GCA_029558215.1 Candidatus Omnitrophota bacterium | reverse complement strand
TTTCCTACCGCAAATAAGAAGAGGGGGTATGGATTGGACTTACCTTGCAACAGTTGCCTCGCCCATTGTTCAAGCAATTGCAGCTTTCTTTGGGGTTCTAGGTGTGTTTCTTGTTTGGCGTCAGGTGCGTGAAGCAGCTCGCCAAGTTGAACTCACTCGCGAACAAGTCAATCTGTCGGTTGAGCAGATGCGCCAGCAGAACGTGTGGAACAAAATCCAAACACAGCACATGCTTCTTTCGATACTTCCAACGCCAGACGTAGAGCGTGAGATGTTGCAGGTTGTCCAAAAGTACAGAGAGAAGCCGAGTTGGCAGTTTCCACAGAATGCATGCGAAAGGCTGTACGCTGACCTAAACGATTGGCTTATTGCGAAGAGCTACATTAGTGCTTACGAGCGTTGGTGTGCTGCCATCTCGGCGAATTCGGTTGATGAGGACTATGCATACTCCGTTCATGGGGCAAAGATTGTCGATGCTCACCGCATGTTTGAACACTACATCGACTTTATTCGAAGGAAGTCAAACGATTTTACACTCTATATTGAGCTGCAGAAGGTCGCCACGCGATGGGCGGATCGTGCTAAGAGGGAGAAGGCCTCTATTGAGGCAGAGCAGGCCAGACTCCGTGAGAACACTGGCATGCAGCGAACTATAGGCTAAGTCCACCGTCGGATGGCAATCAGTAAGTCGGTTGTTCCTTGCAGAGAACGTTCAGACGACGTTTCGTCTCCTCGGAACTGTTAGTTGCACAGGACCGGTGCTGTTCGAGGTTCTTCCCTACCTACATACGAACTGTGGGGCACCACTCCATGAACGGATCGCCACACGTACTTTCGAGAACCACAAACGACGCATCCATGGACGTCCACTTGATTACTGGCTTCAAGCGGGGCAGGTGATCCTGAGACCAGAGAAGCCACGAAATGCTGAACTATGGGATTGAAGTGGGGCAGCTAGAGAGGATCAAGGCCGACAAACCATTGCCCTGGATTCTGACAATATC
>JAKQFZ010000645.1 GCA_029558215.1 Candidatus Omnitrophota bacterium | reverse complement strand
GGGGCGACCTCCCGCGTTGCGGGTCTCGTAGTCCACAGCGCACGGTTTCAATCCACGCCCCCACGCGGGGGGCGACCATGCTGTCAATGAGTTTCGACGCGATCGCCCTGGGTTTCAATCCACGCCCCCACGCGGGGGGCGACTGCGCCCTGTTGATTTGATCGCCTTCTGGGCGACTGTTTCAATCCACGCCCCCACGCGGGGGGCGACTTCAGAACCTGGCTTGCCTCCGCCGTTTTGTTTTGTTTCAATCCACGCCCCCACGCGGGGGGCGACTGTTCTGTATGTATACTACACTACCTGAAGAGGTTACGGAACGATTTCCGCGAACCTCTTGCGCACTGCCGCGATTCTGACACACGGTTCGAAGACAGCGCCGATACAAAGGCCTTCAGTTCAACGTGTTAGCACGGAGCGCGAATCCGCCAGTGGTTTCATGTTCGCTTGGGGTTCGCGCAGTCACTTACACGATCAGTGGACCCTCGGGATCATAGGTCGGTTTTGCCCCAAAATGCTCAACTCTCCTCTTCCAGTTGGAGCCCAGAAAATAGAACCGAAGGCTGTCTTGCTTCTGGTCCATCTCATCGAGAAGTTGCTGTTTCATATTTGTCCATTGCGCTGGATCCACCAAGCACTCGAATACGGAATTCTGCACCCGCTGTCCATGGTTGACGCACACTTTGGCAACACGACGAAGCCTTCGCCGTCCTTCGCTTGTCTCGGTGCTTACATCGTAGGTCACGAGAACCATCATCTCACTTCACCTCCAGAAGAACGGCGGATAGCCGTCTGTGTCACCTCGGATGTAACGCGCCAGCAGCATCGCCTGAACGTGTGGCAAGAGTCCAATGGCAACCCTCTCACCAAGGAAGGGATGTTGAATCTCCTCCTGCTTTCGTTTCTGATAGGCGACGAGAACTTCCTTTCGGGTGGCATCATCCATAAGAATCGCACCAGACTCAGTCGTTCTGAAGCCCT
The DNA here is from genome assembly GCA_029558215.1 of Candidatus Omnitrophota bacterium. Lineage (GTDB taxonomy): Bacteria > Hinthialibacterota > Hinthialibacteria > JAKQFZ01 > JAKQFZ01 > JAKQFZ01. The sequence continues at coordinate 6,785 of JAKQFZ010000645.1, read as the reverse complement.
TTCCCCGAACCTGCTGACGGTTGACAAGGGTCAGAGCCAGTCGATCGGCAAGAAACGCCCGGAACTCTTCCATCAAGTCCAGTGCGAGCCCCTGTCTGCCTGGACGATCGCGATGGAGGAACCCAACGGCAGGGTCCAAGCCGATTCCCTCAAGCGCTGCGCCCACGTCGTGCGCCAGAAGGGTGTAGAGAAACGACAGCAGCGCGTTCATCCTATCCAAAGGTGGTCGGCGGCTCCGTCCTCTGAAGAAGAAATCCTCTTTCTGCGCTGTGATGAGATGGTCAAAGACCGAGAAGTATGCTCTGGAAGATTCGCCTTCGCGTCCTCTGACGAACTCCAGCGGCGCAGCTTGCTTCAGATTCTCAATCAGGAAGGAAAGCCTCTCTACCGTTTTCTCCAGGTCAGGTAGACCGTCGCTGCTCTGTCCTTCACGAACCGCCCGCATCAACACAACACGGGAGTTGGCTATCTTCGCGAGGATGATATCTCTGGCGAGCGTCGCGCTGAAATTCTCATCGTCGGCAAATCGGTACTGCTGTCGTCGTAGCAGCACGTTGCCCGAGACCGCCCCGTGTACGCGAGCGAAGAACCGTCCACGCTCGGTGAGAAAAGAGATGTGAACGTTTCGCTGTCCACACAAACCCATTAGAGCCGGACTGCAAGAGACCCGTCCAAGACAAACGATGCTGGACAAAGTATGAATGGGAACCCTGAGTTTGACCGACTTGTCGTGCCGAACAGTCACAGTCTCACCTTCCTTGGCAAGGTACGCTCCCTGAGTGGTAACATATAAAGTGTTGAGAAGTTTCTTCATGGATGCTCCTCTGATATTCGCTCCATCTGGTGGCGGATGTAGTCGTGAACACTTCGACCTGCGCTCAGTGCCTTCGGCATACAGAGAGACAGGAGCGAGCAGCTTTCGCAGTGCTTGCCGTAGACAGGCACTGGGGTGACGCCCAGGCGTGCCAGTTGGTGCAGTCGGACGGCATAGCGCTCCGTTTCAGAGCGAAGCATTGCGTCAAAGGGAACCTCAAGACGGCGGCGAGGTTGCCAGTAGAAGATTGCACCCGCTGGAACTGCTACGTTCAGCATCTCCTCAAGGCACAACGCCTGCGCGCAGAGTTGTACCCTATCGCAGAGACCAATCTTCTGTTTCCCGTGCTTATACTCGACAGGAAAAGGCACCCAGAGGCCTCGTGAGTTATCAAGGGGCACCCCGGGTGCTCTCCCTTGACCTGACCACTGGTTCCCCACCTCGTCGGGGAGTTTCTGGAACTCAACTACGTCTGCCTGACCAGTAAGCCCCAGCCGAAAAGAGTGAAGTCTCAGACTGCTTGCCACGCGCACATCTCCCCGAGACTCAGTCCCGGGGAGATGCGCGCGGTCATGGAGCTGTTTGCCTTCCGCGGTGAGACGGTTTTCGTCCCAAGCACATTCAAGGTACATCAAACCCCATTGTCGCTCACAGAACGCCAGATGCTGGAGTTCAGCAATAGTCCTGAAGTCATCTTCTTCAAACATGGCGTCACTCAACAACGATATTCTCGAAACGCTTGGGTTGATCATCCCAGTGCACTTGTGCATGCCCACCGTCGCCACAGAGAGCAAAGCCCAGACGAACACCTTTGGGCAGTTCGCTCTTCTTAACCGTAACTACGTAATCCGCAAAAGAGCGGGGAGCCTCAACACCTTCCTTCTTCTGCACTTTGACAAGATCGAAAAGCCGATGCGCAGCGGCGCAGCCAAGTTTCGCCTGTCGTGTGCGTTGCTCGGCGTTGCTGTCGGTTCCGACATGCTGGAAAACGAGGAGCGGCTCCTGAACAGTCATGAGTCCCTTGCTGGCAGAACGGTCGTGCTCATACATCTTCAGCAGTGCCTCCCAGAGTATGGCAAGATCATCCTCGGTGAAACCTGTCGCTTCCGCCAGATTGGCACTGATAAAACCCTTCCCGACAAAGAGGCCATAGGGAATCAGGGCTTTGCGACCCATCGTCCGAAGCTTGTCCTCTGCCTGATCCGCTTCCCACTTGGCGATGTCTTCACTGGACTTCGCGCCTTTGACGTCTTCAGCAACAGCCATCCTCGTGATGGAGATGTCCATGGCAAGAATCGGATCCACCGAACGTGCAAAGGCAAGCTGAACAGGGCCACGGACCTGACCCGCATTTGGTCCAATGCTCATGACAGCTCCGAAAGCACGAACATCGTAGAAGTTGTCACACATCCATTGTCGCGCCATCTCGACCTTCTTCTTGTTTGCACCCTTGCCCGAAGTGTCCAAGCCTCCTTCGGTTTGCTCATGCGCTTTGGTGATTGGTCTATTGAGGTTGGTTGCATGTTCGACAAAGATCGAATAGGGCATCTGATTGTCCTTGGCAACCTGAACATAGTTACGAATCCGACGCTTCAAAGCGACGTCAGACACCAAGCCATGCATATCCTCAGGATCCAGCCTCGGGGCATTGCCTGCGTCAGGATCTCCATTGGGATTGCCATTCTCACAGTCAAACAGAAACATGAATTCGTATCGGTTCTTAATCAGTTCACTCATTGGTCGTTGCTCCTTTTTCGATATTGTTCTGCTTCCCCTTGGGGGCGGCTAATTGCTGATAGTATCCAAGTGCAAAGAGGCTCTGCTGTTCCAAGGTCAAAGTCTTTGGAACGCTGTCACGAATCCGAGACCAGATGTTGGCCAGCCTGTCCTCATACCAATGCGCGAGACCTGGTTCCAGTTTGTTGAGATGGAACTGGCTGGTGCGCACGAGCCTTCCAAAAACCAGTGCCGGCGTCGTGGAAGCAGCAGCGTAATACCTCTGAACCACGCCAGCTCCTACATCACCCAGGGCAGACCGCTGCAAGGCGGCCAGAACAGCCATCAGTCGTCCGCATTGATATGCAACGCTCGGATGCTGTTCGTTCAAGTACGGTTTCATTTCTTCAGTCATTGATAAACCTCCTGAATTCGATATCTTGCGAATGTGATAGGCCTTCAATAGTCCCATGCGAGCATGGCTGAACGGAGAGTCTTGGATGATGTCAATTTTGACACGGTTGAGCGCTTGAGCCATCGCTGATGAGGGAATTGGCTCCGCACGAAGAGCGACACGCCACATCTTCGCTACGAAAGGTGCATTCAAATCCTTCAGGTCACGAACGGTCGCACCCAACACCGCGACGAACTTCGGAGCAGGAGCCAGGGAAGTGCCATCCCTTCTCACAATGGCAAGGTCGTCAAACCATGCGGAGACACTCTGAACCAGTTCTTCAAACTGACCTTCCATCCAATCGCGCACCATGACTCTTCCACTGGCACCGCAGAGGGTCATTGAGTAGTAGTGATTGCGTTGCAGGTCAACACGCTTCCCAGAGCGAATGCTCTCGAGCAACTGCCTGGCGACAATCTGAGCGTTCAGTTCTTCCTGCTCCGGTGGCTCAGCAAGAAAGTAGAACGGGTCGTCCTCAATGGGCACCTTCTTATCAAACCAGTGGATGACTTTGGCCCCCGCAAGGCGTTGTCCCGTCTCCTGAATGAGATGGTTCAGTGCGGCACGATATGCCGCTGCGGCTTCCTTTGAGGTTGCCGAGTTTGCGGCCTGCACCAGTCCATAGGAACAGAATGAATCTTGTTTGAAGCTAGCAAGTGTATCTCCAGTTGCCAAGCCTCCCGTGTCGGAGAGTCCATTGATCTTTGGCTGTGTCGCCACAGGTTCGACCAGCTCTCCAGTGACGAAGCACCGCATCATGTTCGACTTCGATGCCTTCTTTCCGACAGGTTTCGAGATAGTAATTCCTTTGAAGTATTCTCTCCACCAATCGTGCCAAGCATCTGAGTTCACGGGGTACTCACTGTCGATCCGAAAGGTTACCTTGTCTCCTGGCTTTGCGCCCATCTGTTCAAACTCAGCCCGAATCTGCTCCAGTAAAACTGAATTCTCCAAGATGGACGAGGCACCACGCAGGCTTGGAAGAGTCACTGATGCATCCTTGAGAAGATCTATGAAGTACTTGTGCTTCTGCTGAGTCTTCTCATCCTCAGCATTCTTGCCCAGCAGCAGGACGACCTCAAGAGCATCTACAAGGAAGTCACTCTTTGGGATACCTCCAGCCTTCTTTGCAGTGAATCCCATCTCTGGAACTTTTGGAAACTGCTCCCCTCGGTTCTTCTTGTCAGTTGTATCGCCAAGTTCGAGAGCGCCAAAGAACCTCCCCACTGAATCACAGTCTATAGCCCAACGGACTTGCTTGGCTGTGAAACCAGGTTCCGCATCCAACCCTTGTCGAAACGAATAGGATCTCAAGAGTTCAAGCAAATCACTCACCTCCCCAAGGCTTGAGAACATCCGGAGAGTCGTACTCCGGAACGATCAAAACGCCTGCTCTGACGTTGGCACGAAAGAGACTGATGCACGGTTGTTCATAGGAGCCCTTTGGCGTAAGGAGATCAAAGACATCGTAGAGCATCAAGCCGATATCTTGATCCCATGGCACCGGTGCCTTCAGTGAAGCGCCAGACTCGATTAGCTCGAAATACGCGGGGAACTCACGACAACCGAAATACGGTTGGTAGAAACATTTCCCCTGAGAAGCACGTCGTCTGAATTGCTCTTCAATGCCCTGAAGTCTTGACTCATAGCCTTTCCAAGGACGCACCTCCGCATGAAGACGGTAATGCACCCGCTTCAGCGCCATCGTCTGACGCTGGGTTCGCCCTTTGGTATCCGCACCGGTCAGATCCCTATCCCCATCTGCCCAAATGGGTTCCGGTTCCTCGCGTCCGGACATCCACTTTTCAACTGATCCAACTGCAACCTTTTCTTTGACTTCGTTGCGCCTGAGTGCGATAAACCTTGGCAACGAAAGGACTTCGATTTGGGTGATCTGCCAACGGAATTCAACCGGCTTGCAGTAGATCGCATCAAAAATACCCCGTGCCGCTGAAGGCGTAGGCACTGGGTAACTGAAACGCTCGACCTTAAGCTCCGGTCTCGAGAAGCAGGCAAAGTCTCCCCAAACCTCTAGCGTTTGCGCTAATGGCCTCATAGTTCCTCCTTTCTGAGGTCAACCGATAAGACACTCGTCTTCGGTGGGAACAACAAGGCCCAGATGTGGGTCGTAGTGTTCCTCGCCGAGATAGATGAACCACTCGTCCGACAATTCCTCCTTTCCTATTGGTATTGCCTGAAGATACTTCCTAATGGGTGCGTCCATCCGGGGTCGAAAGACACCTATGGAATAGGGTCTGGCTCGAAGTATCCAGTCTCGCCGCAAGCCTCTGACTCGAGCCTGGTCTCCCAGCATTCGGTATATGTCCAACTCATACGGCACAAGAACATTGATCGTACTCTGTGGTATAAGACGGTAAAGCTTGGAGACTTCAGCGAAATTGCCAACTCTCATCGCTTCGGAAAGATCCTCAAATCGGTTCTGAGGCTGAGATATGTCATAGAGTTCCCGATAGTACTGATCAAAATCGGAACAGCATGCAATGTCCAGACTGTCGGGCAGACGACGCCTCGCAAGAGTCTTGAGAACCAGAGCTGCTTGTCTGTAGGAACCGTCTGGATACTCTTCCTCTTCGGGGCGAAAGACACGCACTGTGCCTGCAGTCAGAAGACCGTTCCTATTGCAGCGACCTGCTGCCTGGGCGATGGCATCGAGAGGTGCATAAGCACGAAAGACAAGGGGAAAGTCAAGATCTACCCCGGCTTCCACGCACTGGGTTGACACAACTCGGCACTGGCTTCCGTTGTTGAGACAGTTGCGAATCTCAGCCAGAACACTCTGCCGATGCGCTGCACACATATTCGTCGAGATATGAAACAGCCCATTGCTGTCACACGCATACAAAGCCCTGAAGAGACTGAGCGCATGGCGCTTCAGATTCACGATGCAAAGAACCTGCGGCTGCTCAGAAAGAATTCCGGCCACTTCGTCCCAAGATAACGCCTCCTCTTCCTCAGGCCAATGCACTTGTACTCGGCGACAACGCTCAAAGAGATTCGGCGCCTCCGGAACGATCTCTCTGGGCTTCCAGCCCGAGCAACCGTAATTCCGTACATGCTGGTCAAGGTGCCCGAACGCAGGCTGAGTCGCCGTGCTGAAGACAACGCTGCTGCCATATCTATCTGCGAGGTGTGAAAGGGTTGCCAGAGTTGGAATCACGAGTCGCGATGGCATCGTCTGAACTTCATCAAAGAGCACGACACTCTTTGCAATTCGATGCAGTTTCCTGCAGGCACCTGGACGGTTTGAAAACAACGACTCAAGAAACTGCACGGAAGTTGTGACCACAATCGGAGCATCCCAATTCTCAGACAGAAGTCGTCCCTGCGATTCGTAGGCTTCTTCGCCTTCCCGTGTCCCAGACATACTGTGATGTTCAAGAACATACTGCTTAAGATCGGCTTCGGGAAGAATCCTTGAGAAGACCTGCTGGTAGACTGCAACGTTCTGCTCGATGATGCTCAGATAGGGGATAACTACGATAATCCGAGACAGATTGTGCTCAAGCGCATGTCTGATAGCAAACGCCAGCATGCTCAGCGTCTTGCCAGAACCCGTCGGCGCTGTGAGAGTAAAGATGCCAGGGGACTGTTCCGCTGCACACAGACACGCTTGGAGCAGGTCATCTCGAACTCTCTGGATCTCAAGCGAACTGGTACCTGCCTTCCTGAGGTGATCGAGATACATCATCAGCTCATCAAGAGCTGTCTTCGGCTCCAGTGGCAATCCCTTTCTTCGATAGCACTTATGATCTACATCAGTGGCCTGGAAATGCGCTTCTG
>JAKQFZ010000617.1 GCA_029558215.1 Candidatus Omnitrophota bacterium | reverse complement strand
GAATCCCGAACTGGTCGAGGTCATCCGAGAAAAGTCGCGAGGGGCTTCGCAGTCGTTGGATATTCTTGGTTTGGGTCTGAATGAAGAAGTGCTCAATCCGGTCTTCAGCAGCGTGAAAAGCGATCTTTCCTCTGCCTCTGTCGAATTGTCTACGAGTCTTGCCAAGCATGAGGAACTGGAGAAGAGACTGAAGAGTCTCCGCGAGGGACTGGATCACGTCATGGAAGAGAAGTATCGGAAAGATCTGCTTCTTCAGAAGCAGGAGTTGAAGATGGAACTGGCCAAGAAGCAGTACGAGCGTTACAAGACGCTTCAGTCTGAAGTGGACGCCATCGTCTCGACTGAAAGACAGGATCTGCGGGTGATCGATCGTGCGGTGAAGCCAGATAAGCCAATCAGTCCCAACAGGCCTTTTCTCGCTCTGACAGCCGCCGCGCTTGCAAGCATCCTGGCGTTTTTCGCCTTTCTGGCCAAGGACATTTACAGAATGATCTAGCCGATGTGGCTGGAATGCATGTTTTGCGGGTAACAACTTTGAGATGAACACAGGGACTCAACCGATAAAACTCCACTTTGTCGGTCTTTCCGGCTACTCATACCCTCACACCCGTGTGAGATGTTTCCATTTTGCCAAGGCTCTTGCCGAATATCCTGACGTTCAGACCAAGGTACTTTCCTATCGAGACCATCTGTGTCCAGAGCGTTCTGAGGTGGACATGTTTGACCACCTGAAGGACACTGAAAAGATTGGACTCGTGATGAAGGCTCTGAAGTGCCTCTTGAGGGATGATCCCAAGACGCTTCTTTACGTGCAGAAGGCTCACTTCCATTCGGCTGCACCGTATCTGATGCATCGGTTTTTGCGAAGACAGTACATATTTGACTATGATGACTATGATGTAGAACTCTCCGTCTTCTTTGGGAGAGGAACATGGAATCGAATCTTCTTTGGGACTCGGGACTGGGATGTCATTACAGCTCGGATGGCGAAGAATGCTGTTGCCTGTGTTGTGTCGAGCCACTTCCTGAAGGACTTTCTGGCGACCTATAATCCGCGGACGTTTCTCATTGAGACCGGCGTGGATGCCGAGCAGTTCAGACCGGTAAACCATCTGGAACGCAGGGACGATCGCAAAGTGGTTTTTCTCTGGACAGGGCTTGTCTGGGGTGAGGATGTCCTGCAAAGCGTTTTGCAGATTCTCGAAGCATTCCAGAAGACTGCTTCGCGCTGTCCGAACGTCGGACTTCAGATTGTCGGGGGGGGACAGCGAATGCCGGATGTTCAGGAGAAGGTGCGTCAAGAGTACTCTCATCTTGATATCCAGTTTGTTGGATGGACGGCACCCCAGGACATGCCTGCCCTGCTACGTCAGGCGGATGTTGGCCTGTTGCCATTTGCGGGTGATTCTAAATGGTTTCGGTCAAAGAGCCCGACGAAACTTTTTGAGTATATGGCTTCCGGTCTTGCTGTGGTGGCCAGTGCCGTTGGTGAGATCACCTATGTCATTGACGAGGGGAAAAATGGTTTTCTCGTTGATGGTGCTCATGGATTTGCAGACCGTATGATACAACTGGTGGAGAACCCGGAACTCAGGGCAGGTGTTGGCGCTGCAGCTCGTGAGAAGGCCGTTCAGGACTACTCACTTCCAAGACTTGCTGAGAGACTCCACGACATGCTTCTACAACTGCGGAATAAGAGTCTGGTATAGAGCCCATTTGCAGATTTGGATCAGATGAAAAGCCCGAAAGGTCTGGGTAGAACCTTTCGGGCTTTTTGTTCCATCACGAATCCGCTGTGTGAGTGCAGTTCTGATTCTGCCCTCGTCGTTACGGAATCAGAACGTAGTCTATCTGGACGTTTGCACCGGACTCTGCTGTTGGGTCAAGGCGCAGTCGGTCTATTGTCCCTGTCCATCCGGGCGCTCCACTCATGTCGAGCGTGTACGTCACGAACTCAGTGTTGCTGGTGACATCAAAGCGCTTCCTCTTGGCTGCAGAGAAGACTTCGGACGGCGCTCTATAGAACAGATCCGCATAGGTGCCTGAAGAGACCTTCATCCGGATGATCACCCACTGACGTGTCGCGGCATCTATTGCCAGGCCAGAACGCGAGGCAATGGCAGGATCGGTTCCATAACTTGTTCCGTACAGAACGCCCCCAGCGACAGCAATACTTGGACCCTTGCCACGAGTTTCTTCCAGAGCAGGCATTCCTGGAGCTCCTGCCGCAATGTCGAACAGCGCAGTCCATCGCTCTGTGTTGCCATCGGTATCAAAGTCCCAACGCCACAGGAAGTCGAACGCAGGCTGCACCACTCGGAAGAAGTCCAGGTCAACCTTCGCTCCGTTGGGCGCACCGGTCGGGGCGACTCGGAAGCGATCCACAATACCTGTGAAGTTGGCATCCTGAGAGAAGTCAACCCAGCAGTCCACAAAACTCACATTGCTGGGAACGTTGACCTCTCGATATCCGGCGTAGGTTGTTTCTCCCTGTCGGCGGTAGAAGACTCTCACTTTGTCGCCTGCCGAGAGCTTGACTCGCATCCGAACTGCATTCTGTTTGGCGGCATCTACTGGAACGGCATTCGGGGAGTAGAAGTTGGGGAACTGATCGGCAACTTCTCCACTGAGCAAGCCATTGGCGACTCCAACGTTTGTCAGATGTGCATTTGCCGTCCAGCCTTCGAGACTGCCGGGAGTGTTGAACTCCCATGCTGGCTTTTCCATTCCAACGGGATAGCACACGCGGATGTAGTCAATCGCGATTTCCGCGCTCACTGCGTTGACAGGATCGAACCGAAGCTGGTCAATGCCTCCCTGCCAGCCCGGAGCAGCGCGCAGATCAAGGCGATACGTTACAAAAGTCGTGTTGCTCGGAACGTTGAATTTCACGCTCTTAGCCTGGCTGTAATCCGTGTCTGATGCTGACTTGTAGAACAGCTGCCCTGCTCTGCCGGCAGTACACTTCATCCGCAATTCCATCATCTTGTAGTTGTCCGCGTCTATATTGAGTTTCCATTTGGTGCGGATTCGTGGATCTTCAGACGTACTTGTAGAGGTGTGGTATCCGCCCGCTACGACCGGCACTGTGACGTCGTGGAAGAAAATCCAGTCTTCCGGGTGACCATCATTGAATTCCCAACGCTTGGCATGTGGCCCGCCGATATCTGTCATCGTTGGAGTCGGAGTATTGGTCGGCGTATCCGTCGGTGTTTCTGTAGGAGTTTCCGTCGGAGTATCCGTGGGGGTATCGGTCGGAGTCAGGGTAGGCGTGTTGCTTGGAGTGTTCGTTGGAGTATCTGTCGGTGTGGGCGTCGGAGGAGCAATGGTGACCGAAGCCGTACCAGAACGGATGATGCCCCCAACATTGACACTCACGGATACCGTTCCGTTGTCGCCCGTCACATCCACTTGTACTGTCCACTCATCAGGGTGGCTCGCGTCTTTCACAGAGACCGAAGCAGTTGTTTGAGTCACACTGTCACACAGTATTTCCAGGTCTGTTTCATCAAATCCCGGGACGGGCATCGTGAAAGTGACATCAAAGACTGCCATGAAACTGCTCGGCGAACTCACTGCACCGATCTCAACTTCGGGGGGTGCCCACCAGAAATAGGGATAGGTCTTGTTCTCAATAATCAAGTACGGTGTTCCGGATCCAACACTCCAGCCCGCGAAAGTCGCTGCCTGCATCATCTGCGCAGTCGTAGCGCCTGTGGATGTTTCTGCAAGATTTGATACCGATTTGCTTTGCCCAGTCGTCTCCTTATCCCAGTAGCACTGTGTGAATGTCAGCGGAAGACTAGGAATTCCCGCACTGAGCAGCGCACCGGTCGGATTCCCACTCACGGGTCCGGCAGCGTAACATCGTGTCGCCGTACCGCTGCTGTAACCCCCCAGCAGGCTTGACGCCGAAAGGGAAGCTGTCACTCTGCCCGTGGCAAAGCAGTTGGTCATGTTCTGATCCCAGCCACCCCCGTGCAAGCCTCCGATGTCGTATCCCTCTGTTCCTATTCCCGTCACATCACCCGTTGCGAAACACTCTGTCAAAGCACCGTAATTGGGACCGCAGAGACCACCGGCGGGGCCGAAGCCGTAACCAGGAGGGCTTGGAATTGACACATCTCCCATTGCGCACGACCGCGAAATGGAACCTTCATTCTGGCCAACAAGTCCGGCTGGGTAGTTGCGCGCAGTAACGTTCCCTGTCGCCTTGCATCGCCGGATGATGCCACCACTTTTGTTGTACCCCACCAAACCCCCGAGTCGTTCCGCGAAAGGAGCTAGAAGACTGGCGGCGCTTGTGCAGTCCTCGATAATGCCCGAGCCTTGATTCTCACCTACCAGACCACCCCGATCGCGAGTATAGTATTCGGTTCCGCAACTCCCCGCTACGAGACAGTTCGATATAAGACCCGCGTTCAAGCCCACCAGGATTCCGGATGTATTGGCGCTATGCGTGACATTCGCGTTCAAGACCTTCAGATTCTTGACAACTCCGCTGGAGCCGATCGCTCGGAAGACACCTCGATAGGCAGATGAATAGTATGCCGTCATCGAGAAGTTGTTGATGGCATAGCCTTTACCGTCAAAGACTCCCTGAAAAGGAGTTGTGGTCGAGCCAATGCCTTGATAATTGGATACGCCAGAAGCATTGATATCCCCGCTGAGGTAGTATCTGCTGTAGAGAGGAT
>JAKQFZ010000597.1 GCA_029558215.1 Candidatus Omnitrophota bacterium | reverse complement strand
TGGGAATGCTTCGAGGCACCCTGACCTCGCTCAACAGACAGTCGGGGGAGATTTCCATTGACGAGGCGTACGGTCTCTCCGCAACCCAGCAGAAGCGTGGCAGGTATCGGATGGGGGAGGGTGTCACCGGTAAGGTGATCGCCACCGGTGAGCCTGCAGTAGTGCCTCGGATCTCCGAGGAGCCAATGTTCCTGGATCGAACAGGAGCACGAAAGGCTCTCGACAGAAAGGATATCTCTTTTCTCTGTGTTCCCATAAAACTGGGCAACGAGGTCATCGGTGCCCTGAGTGTAGACCGATTGTTTGATGATTCAACTGCTTTGGAAGAGGATATTCGACTTCTTTCGATTATCGCATCCATGATCTCGCAAGCGGTTCGTCTGCGTCGTGCTGCCCAGGAAGAACGGCTCCGACTGATGGAGGAGAACTCACGCCTTCGGGAAGAGCTCAAGAGTCGTTTTCGACCTTCCAATATCATCGGTGCTTCCAACGCGATGCAGGGGGTATTTGACCTCATTTCTCAGGTCTCCCGAAGTGATGCTACGGTTCTAATCCGGGGGGAAAGCGGTGTTGGCAAGGAATTGGTTGCCAACGCGATTCACTACAACAGCAACCGTGCAAACAAACCTTTTGTGAAGGTGAATCTTGCCTCTCTGCCCGAAACGGTAGTCGAAAGTGAACTCTTTGGTCACGAACGCGGTGCCTTCACAGGGGCTCTGACGCAACGGAAGGGAAGATTTGAACTTGCGGACGGTGGAAGCATCTTTCTTGACGAGATTGGGGATCTATCCCCTTCCATGCAGGTTCGTTTGCTTCGCGTCCTGCAGGAGCGCGAGTTTGAACGCGTTGGCGGAGTGGAGACGATCAAGGTGAATGTCCGTGTCATCTCAGCCACCAACAGGAATCTTGAAGAACTTGTGACCGAAGAAGCATTCCGACAGGATCTCTACTATCGCCTCAACGTTTTTCCGATTCATGTGCCTCCGCTTCGAGAGAGGCGGACTGACATTCTGCTCTTGGCGGATCACTTCATTGAGAAATGCAGCCGTGCGAACAACAAGTCCGTTCGCCGAATCTCAACTCAGGCCATAGACATGCTGATGGCATATCACTGGCCGGGGAATGTCCGTGAGCTGGAGAACTCCATCGAACGAGCCGTATTGCTCTCGAATGACGATGTCATCCATGGACACCATCTTCCGCCTACCCTTCAAACTGCTGAAGCCAGTGGAACGGTTCATCAAGGCTCTCTTCAGGTGACGCTTGCAGGTGTTGAGCGCGACCTCATCTGCGACGCGTTGAAGTCCTCTCGAGGCAACATGGCTCAGGCGGCTCGGGCACTGGGCATCACAGAACGCATTATGGGTCTCAGGGTGAAACACTTTGGGATCGATCTCAAGCGATTTCGAACACAAATGTAGTTTCCTGTTGCCTATCCTACATTTTGGTAGCGCATTGTGTTCCATCTGGGCAAGACGCAATGCCCTATGTCTCCATAATTTATTGATTTCAAAGATCTTAACAGTTCATCGGGCAGATGGCATGTGATCTGCTAATGAATCCTTCAACCAGAGGGGACTGAGGCCTTCAAGAAAAACACCTCTCCTCATGCCCCGAGGTATATGGGGTGGACCGCCAGAATCCACCCCTTTCTCTTTCTGTCGTTCTGGATCAAGCGAGTCCCTGAGCGGTGTACAGGATCTCCTCTCTGCAGATCAGAGAGACAGGACATCTATCTTCGAACGGCTAGACAGACGGGTGACAGAACCTTGTGGCAATTCAGTTGCACTCTTCTCGAACAATCCGTAGTATTGCTTTAGATGAACGGAAACGCTCTCTTCTTATGATAGAAAAACTCGGGTACTTGCCGAGAGCGCGTTAGCATCTTAACGTGCTGGGACTGTGCCCGCTTAAGTGCGATGACTGCAGGCTCAAGAGACCGTTCCCTTGGGAGTCCGGTTTCCTGGGAGCAACACAAAGGAGGCAGTTCGATGAGGATTACGCCTGTGGAAATCCCTGGTATTCTGGTGATCGAACCGGACGTTTTCAGAGACTCAAGAGGACTTTTTCTGGAAACGTACCATCAGGCAAAGTACTTTCAGTCGGGCATTCGAGAGCCCTTTGTACAGGACAATCGTTCGCGATCACTCAAGAATGTCATTCGAGGTCTCCATGCTCAAAGACAACAGACGCAGGGGAAGCTTATCCATGTTATCGAAGGGGAGATTTACGATGTCGCTGTGGATGTTCGCCGGGGCTTGCCCACCTTTGGAAAATGGTTTGGCATCAAACTCTCACAGGACAATTTCAAACAGGTGTTTATCCCACCTGGATTTGTTCATGGTTTTGCCGTTCTCAGTGACTTTGCGCAAGTTGAGTACAAATGCACTGATTTCTACCGTCCGGAAGAGGAGATTACCATTCGCTGGAATGATCCCGACATCGGCATTGACTGGCAGATAAAGAATCCGATCCTTTCTGACAAGGATCGCAACGCGCCTCTTCTTAATGAGGTCATGGATATTCTTCCGATTGTCAAAGCCTGAGACGCGACTCTAGGCTTTGTCGGGTGACCTGAATCTGGAGAACTCCGCGGCGATCGGCAGCCGTCTACCGAAGCCAAATGCACGCGAAGTCACCTTCAGTCCAGGTGCTGCCTGTTGGCGTTTGTATTCATTCAGATCCACAAGTCGGACAACTTTCCACACCTGATCTGCTGGGTAGCCTTCCTTGATTATTTCCTCAGGGCTTATCTCTCTTTCCACGTAGGCATGAAGGATCGGATCCAGAAGATCATATTCCGGGATCGAATCGGAATCCTTCTGGTTTGGCCGCAGCTCTGCAGATGGGGCTTTGACAAAGATATTTTCTGGAATGGGAGGTTTACGTCCCGACTCCTTCCACATCTCGTTGATGAATCGGGACAGACGATAGACCGTTGTCTTTGGAACATCTGAAATTACCGCAAGCCCGCCTGCCATGTCACCGTACAGGGTGCAGTAGCCGGTGGCCATTTCGCTCTTGTTGCCGGTGGT
>JAKQFZ010000585.1 GCA_029558215.1 Candidatus Omnitrophota bacterium | reverse complement strand
GCCTGTGGTCGGATTGTCTTTCCAAGGCATGCTCGGCGTGTCCACCTTCGTCTGGAAATAAGTGCTCAAGAAGGTGTCAAACTCCGACGCGCTGATGCTACCATAGGAAAACGGACAGTGTCCTTGAGCACCACGGTTTCGGTTTTCAAGCATCTCATTTCCAAGTTCCGGGAAGGTGTACTTGGAGGCGGACATTCCACCATAGATATGGCGTCCGTAGTTGTGATCCACCCAGTCTTGAATGAGGATGTCGTAGCGAGGGGCTGTCGCAATGTCCCAGTAGATCATCGGGATGACAGCATCCATACAACCCACCTCTGACCAGTGCTGGGACTCCTGCAACCAGATATCGTAGGCATCCGTGTAACCCGAATAACCCGCAAACCTCGATCGATCATAGATACCGAAGGGTGCATTGCTGACCTTAATCCATGGTTTGACCTTCATGATCGAACCATAGATATCAGTGAGACTCCGAGTGATCTGATCCCGCTGCCAGTCCTTGAAACCAAGGCTGTGGGGATTTCCGGGACCCGCCCGACGCGCGTTGCTGATGGTGTCATAGGAGTACGTGTTGGCCGGAAATCGAATGCGGTCATAGTGAATGCCATCCACGTCGTAAGTGTTGACGACGTGCATCGTCACCTTACGAATCCACTCCATGAATGAAGGGACACCATTGGCAACCCAAACGTAGCCGTCAGAACCATAGACAACCTGAGTTCCCGATGAATTGGCCAAAAGCCAGTCCGACGTTCCAGATGTGTTACAGTGAAGCCAGAAGGGGTGCTCCGGCGTCGTGTGGGCAGGCGGACTGTTGGTGGAAGACTGCCAACAGACCGAGTAGTTGATGTATGCATGAAACTCCAAACCCCTTGAATGCGCTGCATCAATGGCATATTGCACGGGATCCCAGCCTGGATCCGATCCGAGACTTCCCAGCAAGGCCGACCAAGGTTCGTGGGGCGAAGGGTAAAGCGTATCCATCTGCCCGCGAATCTGAAAGACAACAGCGTTGAAATTGTGATCTGCCAGATTGGTCATGATCTCGTTGATCTTGTTCTGGCAGGTGGTTCTGTTGCTGTTTGGCCATTCAAAACGAGATACCCACATCGCCCGAAACTCAGGATCACCCTGAGTGTAAGCCATTGATACTAGTGGGGAAAAGCACAGAACAAACGCAAATGCACACAACCCAATGAAACCCAAATCAGATCGAAATCTCATCTTACTTCCTTATCGTCAGCTCATCACAATATCCCTCCCCCATAGCGAACCCAACTCCCCAACACAAGGACTGCCAGTCCCTCAGGAACTGATCATCGGATTGCCGACCTGCATATTCACTCCGGCTGATAGTATATCCAGAGCAGTTGAAACGACAACTTTTTCCTCACAACCACAAAAAAACTAAGAAGATAGAGAGAAATGCTGCACCAGCACCGACAGGTGCCGAGCAGTCACTTCTTCACTCACTTTCTGCAGACACGCAGAAAACGCCTCTTTCCAACTTTGATCACAACCGATTCTCCGCTCTTGAGCTCGAAGTCTTCATCGGAGACGGTCGCTCCATCAACACAGACCGCATTCTGAACCAGCAAATTCTTCGCCTCACTCGTGCTTTTGACAAGACCGGCATCCTTGAGCACTCTCGGCAGCCAAATCTTCTCCTCGGAAACTCGATGCTCTGGAATGTCCTCGGGAATCTCTCCCTGCTGAACCGTGTGTGCAAAGTGTTCTTCGGCTGACTGAGAGGCGGCAGCACCATGGTACATCCGAACGATCTCGCGTGCCAAACGTTTCTTGGCCTGCATGGGATTGCAGTCACCGGAATCCATTTTCGCCTGCGTATCTCGAATCTCCGCAATCGGTATTGCGGTCAGCAGTTCCATGTAAGGAGCGATGAGGTTGTCGGGGATGGACATCAGTTTGCCGAACATCATCTCCGGCACTTCGGTCAAGCCAACGTAGTTGCCCAAAGACTGGCTCATTTTCTGAACGCCATCCAACCCCACAAGCAAGGGCATTGTCAGCGCAGTCTGTGGCTCCTGTCCGTATGCTCTCATGATGTCGCGCGCCACCATGAAGTTGAACATCTGGTCGTTACCACCCATCTCGATATCAGACTCCAACGCGACGGAATCATAGGCCTGAAACAAAGGATACAGAAACTCATGGATGGAAATGGGTCGCTGATCAGTGTATCGAGCTCGAAAGTCCTCACGCTCAAGCATTCGCGCCACGGTGTAATTGGCAGCAAGTTTCACTACGTTGATCAGATTCATACCGTCCAGCCAACGACTGTTGAATTCGATACGCGTCTTCTCGGGATCGAGAATCTTGAATATCTGTTCTTCGTAGGACTTGGAGTTGGCAAGAACCTCTTCACGAGTGAGTTGGCGGCGCGTCTCCGACTTGCCTGACGGGTCACCGATCATGGCGGTGAAATCACCAAAGAGAAAGATGACCTCGTGTCCCAAATCCTGAAACTGCCTCATCTTACGCAGTGGGACTGACCATCCGAGATGGACATGAGGTGCGGTTGGGTCAAAG
>JAKQFZ010000584.1 GCA_029558215.1 Candidatus Omnitrophota bacterium | reverse complement strand
AAATCCCGCTGGTCTTCCATGACCCGATCGATTTCTTTGTAGGCCAATGGGTGCTCATCCACAAGGGATTTTGCCGACATCTCATTCCAGACCTTGCCCTCCATGGCTTCTCGCAGAGACTTGGTGTCAAGCTTCTGCTTTGCCTCGGAACGGCTCATCAACCGACCCGCCCCGTGGGAGCAGGAGTTGTAGGACAAGGGGTTACCCTTTCCTCGGACGATGTAGGTTGCCGTACCCATGGAGCCAGGAATGATACCCATGTCGCCAACGTCTGCCTTGATGGCCCCTTTTCTGGTCACCCAGATTTCGTTACCATCATGCACCTCGCGTTGCGTGAAGTTGTGATGACAGTTGACCATATCCGCCGGACGAACCACAAGCCCTCTGTCGCCAAACCACCGGGTGATATCCCTCAGTGCACGGGTCAGCATAAGCTCACGGTTCAGAGCAGCATAGTCCTGCGCCCACAGCATCGCTGCGATGTAGTCGTTGAATTCCTTGGAGGAATCCAGAAAATACGCCAGATCCTTCGATTCAAGCTGGGCGCCGATGTTCTCGACATACCAGGACTTCGCCGTGGCAATATGACGCTGCGCCAGCATGTTACCAACACCCCTGGACCCGGAGTGCAGAACAATCCAGACAGAGGAGTCAGCTTCATCAACGCACAACTCAAAGAAGTGGTTGCCCGACCCCAGGGAACCAGCCTGTAGGCCAGCCTTCTCACGCTCCCTTGGCTCAAGCCCGCTTGACGGGAGACCGATCTTCTTCTCGAAGTCGTACCCGATGTCGTGCCCTTCACCAACACCCGCTGGGATAGCCCTCTCAACCACAGGCAAAAGGGCCTTGAGGTCGTCTGGTAGCCGAGAAGCATCAAGCCCGTCAAAACGGACAGCAGCCATACCACAACCGATGTCAACCCCGATTGCAGCCGGGATGACAGCGCCCTTGGTGGGGATTACTGATCCGACGGTTGAGCCAAGGCCAACGTGGGCGTCAGGCATCAGCGCAACCGGCCCCGCAAGGATTGGGAGCCTATTGGTCATCTCTGCTTGACGGATTGTTGCGTCTTCGATATCGCGCCCCCAAACGCGGACGCCATTTCTTGATTCGTACATTATTCCTCTTCCTCTAGGTGAAATCTTTGATGCCATCTGAAGGCTAGCTTCCAGACGGGCGGATGGTCGGCTAGCCACATGGTGGATTTGAACACGACGGTTCTCCATGTGGGCTGGCTAGCATACCCGCCAAAGGTTCTCTCAAACCAGTTGTATTGTTTTCTGTTGCACCATCCGCAATGGTTGCCACCAAGAATGGCCATCAGCAATTCGATCACAACAACCTCAAGTGACCAGTGATTTGATCGATCTTCTCGGCTTCGTCCGGTCCGATGGCAAGACAAGTATTGGTTGGGACCCCGTTGAACTCTGTAAGCCCCGCATCGGTGATCAAAAAGGACGAAAGCCCCGCATCGATTGCCTGCTGGTGAATGTCAAGAAGTTCCTCCTCGGAATCCACCCTCACGCACACCTTTGTAAAACGGCCCTTCACCCACTCGACCTCGTGAGGCAATAGGATGATGGTTCCTTCTGTGAAGTAGGGTTTGCCTGGCTTGATTTCCATGTCAGCAGTGAGAAAGCTGATGCTGGCATGCGCCCCTTGGGCAATCATCTTGCCCTTACGCATTCCCAGGTCTGTTCGCATGACGATGACTTGCTTGGTATTCATCGATTCCTCCTGACAAGTTGATCAAACAGGTCTGCACAAACCCTTCGTGCTCTGTGGTCGATCAAATTCCGCAGTCGAAGCTCGCTCAGATCTGACTTGGAACACTTGTTTTCCGCTAGCTTGATTAGCGTTGAATCCAGATCCATGGCTGTGGCAATTAGCCCCGCTGCCTCTTGCTTTGTCAGCAGCAGCACAACCTCTTCCTCGCCGTGCGTTCGGATAACCTTCATTGCTTCTTCAGCTTTCTGTATTCCTTCAGTGCTCTCGTAGTTTCTGAAACAAGATTCTCAAGATCAGTTTCAGTCAGCTGCCACTTGTAGGTGATGCGCGTGTCCTGATCGATAATCTTCAACCAGGCCCACACTCCATGTTCTTTGTGGGCTTCGATGAACACCCTGGTGTTTTCCTTGGCAATACCAGTTCCTGGGTACATGCCTTCGTACATCTCAAGACGCACCATGATCTTGTCCTTTCTTGAACTCAGCGAAATGCTGGTCTTGTGGTAGTCTTTCGTCGATGAATGACGGACACCACCCGCTGCGGTTGATGCTCAGTTGGCGTGTCGAGTCGGCGTGCTTCTTGTGTTCATATGTGAACAGCCCACACGTTCCGTAGTCGCTCCCGTAGTTGAATTGCGAATAGATGCATTGAGCACAGGTGTCGTGAAGCACGTACCCGATCTCATGCAGCTTCAATCGCTTGTTCTCATCCATGCCGGAACTCTAGCACGGATGATCTGCGGTGTCAAATCTTGGCTCGGCGCTTGATGTCTTTGAAGTTGCCCCGACTCATGTCGCCATGATAGGACCAGAACTCTGAGTCTTTGTACCAAAGGATGTCTAGACCTAGCCACATCAGGTTGTGATCGAACTTCTTGGGACGCCAGAAAAAGGCGATCCTGCCGATCTCGATTTCCCAATTAAAGGAATGGATGGCAAGGAAGTCATAACGCCTGCGCGGCGGCGAGAAGGGAGACGCCAAAGAGGCCATACCGTCGAGAAATGAGCGCCAAAAACTCACAGCATTCCCGCCTTCTTCAAGAGCGCTTTCTCGTCCTTTGTGAGATCAGCCAATGGCTTCTTCATCGCCAAGGCAATCTGCTTG
>JAKQFZ010000565.1 GCA_029558215.1 Candidatus Omnitrophota bacterium | reverse complement strand
GCCTGTGTGCGCGGGATGATCAAGCAGGTTGAATACGTGCTTGAGGTTTCGCCTGCGCCCGAAGGCGAGTAAGACAAGGGAGACTGGCGTCTGAAAAGACCAGTCTTGTGAAGGTCAACAGACTTCTGATTACGGAGACCTGAAAATGAGAATAGGGGATTTGAGTCCGTGGCCTGGGTCGCGAAAGAAGCGCAAGCGCATCGGTCGAGGACCGGGGTCCGGTCATGGAAAAACCAGTGGCAAGGGTCACAAGGGCCAGAAGGCACGTAGTGGCGGAAGCCCTTCAATCTGGTCTGAAGGCGGTCAGATGCCCCTTCAGAGGCGTGTTCCCAAGAGAGGTTTTTACAATCCCTTTGGAACCACCTACCAGGTTGTGAACGTGGGAGAGATCGCCAGAAAAGTGGATGCTGGCACCGAGATCGATCCTGCGGGCATGAAGCAACTGGGATTACTCCATGGAGCCGACGCACCGGTCAAGGTTTTGGCGACCGGAGAGATTGACAAAGCCGTTGTCATTCGTGCCAACGCCTTTAGTCAGACGGCAAAGGAAAAGATCGAGAAGGCGGGCGGCAAGGCCGAAACGATCACATAGCGGAGAAGCATTGATGTTTGAAGCTTTCCGAAATATGTTCAAGATTCCCGATCTGAGAAAGCGGGTTCTCTTTACGCTGGGGATCATTGTGATTCTCCAACTGGGCTATCACATTTCCGTGCCCCTGGTGAACCGCTTTGAGCTGGAAAAACTGATGTCACGGCCCGGAGGTCTTGCTGGACAGGGGACGCTCCTGGGGCTTCTGGACATGTTTTCCGGGGGAGCCTTCAACAAGTTCAGTATCTTTGCGATGGGCATCATGCCCTACATCAGCGCCTCGATCATTCTTCAGCTTCTCACCGTCGTGATTCCTTTTCTTGAGGAGCTTCAGAAGAAGGGTGAGGAAGGGCGTAAGAAGATCAACCAATACACCCGCTACCTGACGGTGGTCATCACCTTCCTGCAATCCTTCATGTTAACATACTGGATTGTGAACCAAGGCGCGGCCATGGGGGTGCGGCTGGTTGAGAATCCGGTGCTGTTTCGACCCTTGGCTGCGTTCAGCATGACAACCGGAACATTGGTCGTCATGTGGCTTGGCGAGCGAGTGACGGAACGGGGTATCGGAAATGGTATCTCGCTGATTATCTTTGCCAACATTGTGGCCAGGCTCCCAGACGCAGTCGGCATTCTTATCACTCGGCTGATGCTGGGAGAGGGTGAGGTCGGTGGGTCCATATTCCGAGATGTGACTTGGACGACGACCTTTATCATCGCCGTGCTCATGGTGGCAGTGGTGGCTTCGATTGTGGTGTTGACCCAAGCACAACGGCGAATCCCGATCAAGCGTGGGCGACAGGTTGTGGGCAGACGTACCTACGGGGGACAGATGTCCTATCTGCCCATTCGAATCAACATCGCCGGTGTTATTCCTGTCATCTTTGCCTCGTCGCTGCTCCAATTTCCGGCAACGATTGCGCAGTTTGCCAATTCAGAGTTTCTGGACAGCATGAGTCGGATGCTTTCGCCAGGACATTGGCTCTACGAGATATTCTATATTCTCGGCATCATCTTCTTCTGCTATTTCTATACGGCTATTGTGTTCAATCCCAAGGACGTTGCCGAGAATCTTCAGAAGTACGGTTCAACGGTTCCTGGGTTCAGCCATGGCAGAAAGACGGAAGAGTATATTGACCAGATTACCACTCGAGTTACGCTTTTCGGAGCGATATTCCTGGCGGTCATTGCCGTGATGCCTGAACTGGTCATGAATTACATGAAGATCCCCTACGCGATCAGCGGTTTTCTGGGTGGAACATCCATGATCATCGTTGTGGGCGTTGCCTTGGACACGATTAAGGCGATTGAAAACCATTTGCTTCTCAGGAACTACGATGGTTTTCGCAAGAAAGGCCGGATGAAGGCACGATCGGGGTGATCGGAGGCAGGTATACAACTGGAGACCGAACGAACCATGATCACGTTGAAGACTCCCGAAGAGCTCCAGAAAATGCGGGAAGGCAACAGGATGGTGACGGAGATCATGGCGAGACTCTTGGATACCGTTCGGCCAGGGATCGCAACAAGTGAACTGGACCAGTTGGCGGAGGTTTTGATTCGCAGGCGCAACGCCAAGCCGGCGTTCAAGGGATACCGAGGCTATCCCGCGACGATATGCGCCTCAGTGAACGAGGTTGTGGTACACGGGATCCCGAATGATCGGGTCTTGAGAGAAGGAGATATACTCAGCATTGACTTGGGGCTTAGTTTTGAGGGATACTTCGCTGATATCGCTCGAACTGTCCCCGTGGGTCAGGTGAGTGTCCAAGCGCAGCGGTTGCTTGAGGCTTCCCGGAAGGCTTTTTTCGCCGGGTTCAATGCTGCGTGGGCGCACAACAGAGTGGGCGACATTTCTGCTGCGGTGCAGGGCAGCGCGGAGTCCATGGGTTACTCGGTTGTGCGTGACTTCGTAGGACATGGTATCGGCATGCAGATGCACGAAGAGCCTCAGGTACCCAACTTTGGTGAACCGAAGAGCGGTGCCAGGTTGCGGGTTGGAATGACCTTGGCGATCGAGCCAATGCTGAATATCGGTGGGTTCGAAGTTCAGGTCATGGATGACCACTGGACAGTGGTGACCCGAGATCGGTCTCTGTCCGCCCACTACGAGAATACCGTGGCGGTTACGGAGAACGGGCCGGAGATTCTTACGATGCTTGCCGGAGGCGAGCTGGTTTAGGCGAAGCACGGACTTGTTCGGAGTCTGGTTTCAAAGGAACGTATGCCGAAAGAGAATGTTATAGAGGTCAAAGGAACGGTAGTGGAGCCACTGCCCAACGCCATGTTTCGGGTTGAGCTGGAAAACGGGCACCAGGTGTTGGCTCACATCTCCGGGAAAATGCGGATGCACTACATTCGGATTCTGCCCGGCGACAGCGTGACGATAGAACTGTCTCCTTATGACCTGACGCGCGGTCGAATTACGTACCGCCAGATCAAAAAGTAGACTGGCAGTGGAGACTATTGTGCCTGCTATGGCGGCACAGGAGTCTCAACTGAGTGCGCAGTAGGAAGCGGAGTGTTGAGAAATGAAAGTTCGTAGTTCCGTGAAGGCAATGTGTGAGAAATGCAAGATTATCCGCAGGCGAGGCGTTGTCCGCGTGATCTGCAAGATCAAGAAGCACAAGCAGCGTCAAGGATAAAGGGTTCAGAGCACTGGTCTAGGGAGGTGACGGATAGTGGCGCGTATTATTGGAGTTGACCTGCCCCGCGACAAGCGAGTGGAGATTGGTCTGACGTACGTCTATGGCATTGGTCCCGCGATGGCCATACAGATTCTTGAGACGGCGGGAGTTAATCCGGACACTCGAGTCAGAGATTTGACCGAGGAGGAGATCGGAAAGATATCCACAGTGATTCAGCAGAACTACATTGTGGAAGGTGATCTGCGTCGTGAGATCAATGCCAATATCAAGCGCTTGATGGACATTGGCTGCTACCGAGGTTTGAGACACCGAAGGGGTCTCCCAGTGCGAGGACAGAGAACCCGTTCCAACTCGCGGACGCGGAAAGGACCGCGGCGCACAGTGGGTGCGAAGAAGAAGGCTTAGAGCAAGACAAACGTCTCAGCAGTGGTTCAACCTTTGCTTGGTTTCTGACAGGCTGAACAGCGACAGGGGACGGAACAGAAAGGGAAAGCGAAGCGATGGCACAAGCAGCCCGTTCGGCGGGTAAAGGTAAGAAGAAGGTTAAGAAGGATGTACCCAGAGGGGTGGCGCACATCCAGGCGACTTTCAACAACACCATTGTCACCATTACGGATATGCAAGGCAACGTGATTTCCTGGTCCAGCGCTGGAGCGATGGGCTTCAAGGGCTCCAGGAAAGGCACCCCTTTTGCCGCGCAGATGACTGCGGAAGAAACAGCCAAGAAAGCCATGGAACATGGGCTGAGGCAAGTGGAAGTATACGTTAACGGGCCTGGGTCAGGGAGAGAGGCAGCAATTCGGTCACTGCAGGGGATTGGTTTGTCCATCACGGTCATCAAAGATGTGACGCCGATTCCGCACAATGGCTGTCGTCCCCCTCAGAGACGCCGCGTGTAGGGACAACAACGGAGGTATTACTGTGGGAAGGTATTTGGGAGCACGTTGCCGACTGTGCCGCCGCCATCAGACGAAGCTGATGCTGAAGGGCTCGCGGTGTTACAGCGCCAAGTGTGCGTTGGAGCGTCGGGAATATCCCCCTGGGCAGCACGGTCCACGACGGGGACGGACGCTCGGACGACTCAAGGATTATGGTTTGCAGCTTCATGAGAAGCAGAAGGCGCGCCGTATCTACGGCATGGGAGAACGTGCGTTCCGGACGCTCCTGAAAAGGGCGGTGCAGATGAAGGGAGTTACAGGTGAGAACTTCCTTCAGTTGCTCGAACAACGTCTGGACAATGTGGTCTATCGGATTGGCTTTGCTTCTTCCCGGGCCTCAGCGCGTCAGATGGTCAGACACGGCTTGATCGAACTTGGTGGACGCAAGGTTGATGTTCCCTCAGTCCGTGTGAAGCCCGGTCAAGAAGTGCGTGTACGGCGCGACGCCACCGAACTTTTGGCGATCAAGAGTTCTTTGGAGACGGCCAACTCCATGGGAATTCCTCCTTGGATTGACCGAAACAGTGCGGACATGTCGGGCAAGTTGCTCCGACTGCCGGACAGATCGGAACTGTCTCTTCCTGTCGAAGAGCAGTTGATTGTCGAGTTGTATACGCGGTAATTGCCCTTTGTACTGTCCTAAGTTCAGAGGGGAGTTGAAGAACAGGAGGCTAGTTGGCTTGGTTAAGAACTACAGACCTGTAGTGATGCCCCGGTGCGTCATGTGCGACGAAGACACTTTGACGTCGGAATACGGCAAGTTTGTCATCGAGCCGTTGGAGCGGGGCTATGGCCGAACTTTGGGAAACGCTTTGCGGAGAGTGTTGTTGTCCTCTATTCAGGGAGCGGCGATCACCTCAGTGAGGATTGATGGTGTGCTCCAGGAGGTCTACTCCATTCCCGGCGTCTACGAAGACGTCACCGACGTCATTATGAATCTCAAAGGGATGGTCGTGAGTCTGCATGGATCTGAGCCCACAAAGCTCTATCTCAAGGCTGAAGGACCCAAGGAAATTACCTTGGCAGACATTCAGCCCAATCCCAAAGTGGAAATCCTCAATCCTCAGCACCACATTGCCCACTTGGAAGAGGGCGGTTCTCTGGAGATGGAGGTCAGCATAGACTTTGGTCGGGGTTATGTTCCTGCGGAAGCCAATCGCACCGACGACATGCCCATTGGCGTGATCCCTGTCGACAGCATCTACTCCCCAATCAGGAAGGTGAACTTCCTGGTGGAGATGGCGCGAGTCGAGAAGATTACCGACTACGACCGTCTTATTCTGGAAATTTGGACCAATGGAACCATTGATCCTCGCGATGCGCTCAACTATGCGGGTCGCGTTTTGCGTGATCATCTTTCGATGTTCACCACCTTTGAGCAGGAACCGGAGAAGATCGAGCCGGAAATCAAGGTTTCGATACCGGCTGCCAATCCGAATCTGTTCAAGTCTGTCGAGGAACTCGAACTGTCGGTGCGTTCGTACAATTGTCTGCAGACAGCAGGAATTCGGACGATCGCTCAGTTGGTGCAGATGTCGGAGTCCGATCTGTTGCGTTTCCGGAACTTCGGGAAGAAATCGCTGCAGGAGATCAAGGAAATCCTGGAAAAGATGGAATTGCATCTCGGCATGGAACTCCCCAATCCGGAGCAATTTGAACGATTCGATCATGCATCCTCAGGTTCGAAACGGTCATAGTGTTCTCGCCGGAGACGGCGGCAGCCCACGGAGGAAGAAAGTAGCATGAGACACGGGAAGACACATAGGAAACTGGGCCGTACGACGTCCCATCGTCACGCTTTATTGCGGAACATGGCCACTTCCTTTTTTGAGCATGAACGCATTCGGTCTACCGAAGCCAAGGTCAAAGAACTCAGACCTGTGGTTGAGAAGATCATCACTCTTGCGCGCCGAGGCGACGTTCATTCCCATCGCCTGGCGATGCGTGTACTTCGGAGCCGAGAAGTGGCACACAAGGTTTTTGAGGAGATCGGTCCGCGATACAAGGAACGGCCTGGTGGATATACGAGAATCGTCCGTTTGGGACGCCGCACTGCCGACGCTGCTCCGATGTGTCTGATCGAACTCGTCTGAGGTTCGTTCAGTCTTGACTATTCGATGATCGCCTGTTGTTTTGTGGTGAGTACATTTCCGCGAGCAACAGGTGATTCGTTTTTGTGTATGGGAGCAGGAGACCTTCGCAGACTTATCTCTCGAGTTTTTCGGCAAAGGAGCTGGTTTCTTGTCACCCAGTGAGTTCATGAAAGAACTTCTCTCCAGAAGGACTATCTACAGGCCTGAGGCCTATGTCTTCGTCCTTCAGGGGATGCAATACACCCAGAAGAAACTGGAAAAGCCTCGCCATCTTACCGGGCAGGAGTTTGCGCGATCGCTCGCAGCCTTTGCACGTCACCTCTACGGTGCACTTGCAAAGGATGTTCTTGCGGAATGGGGAATCAAGAAAACGATCGATTTCGGCCATATCGTCTATGATCTAATCGAGATGGGTCAGATGAGCAAACGCCCTGAGGACTCTCTCGAGGACTTCAGGGATATCTACGATTTCGACGATGAGTTGGGTTCCGGGTTCGACTGGTCGGACGAGATATTGGCGGGACTGAGCAGAAACTCCAAACAGCCAGAATAGTCCTCACGCTCCTGTTCTGAGACCAGAGAAAGGGTATGATTTCTTCTCAAATGCATGCCTTGGGGGAGTGGTATGGCCTACTTGGCCACAGGCGCAGGGCTCTCAGTTGCAGGACACGGATACCCTTACTTCATCGGTTTCGATACTTCCATTGCAGGAAGCGGGACTTCGCCTTCCGCAGCACTGTATGACAAGCCGTCAGGGGATGGTGAAGTCCCAGTCGAAGGATCCATCTGTTTACAAAAAGTCCAAGCACCCACCTTGGAAGGCGTGAGAGAGTGAAGAACAGAAACAGATTGTTGATGTAGGTTCTTTGGTAGTTCTTGTAACTCTTCCTATAGACTTGGGAATTGGGGTCGTTCAGGATGCCCTCTTGGAGAGCGCGTTCCGCGATGCGGGTCTTTGGAAAATAGGTCAGTGAGTAGACACACAGTGCAAAGGGTCTGGGAAGAGTGAGCATGAAGCGCAAGGTTTCCAGAGTCTCTTCTTGGGTTTCCCAAGGATTGTCAATGATGAAATCATACCAGACACGATCCATTCTGTGGTGATACTTGCGGATGATCTCGACCGCTCGCTTGATCGCCTCGAATGAGGTCGGGCGATTGTACACATTCCGGTTCACTCGCTCACTTGTGGTTTGAATGCCGAGGCGAATCCACTGCAGTCCGCCGTTCAAGAGTATCTCCAACTTCTCATCGGTCAGATTGGTTGGCGTGACTCCGGTCACTACAAAAGGAAGTCCCACTTCTTCCTTCATCCTCTGTGCAAACCTGCGGAGATCTTCTACGGGACGGGCCATGAAGGCGTCGTCGTCATAGAAGATTCTGTTGAACCACGGGTATTGCTTTTTGACGAAAAGCGCTTCGTCCAGAAGATTGTCTATCGATCGAAGGCGGAACCACTTTTCACCACGGTAATAGTCACCGAGAAAGCTGTTACAGCAGAAGGTGCATCGAAATGGGCACCCACGTGAGGAGAGAGTCAAGTAGTCCCCGCGAGTGTTGGCATGAATCAGTTCTGGAGTCATCGGTTGCCAGGTGTTTACAGCAACAGCAACACAGTCCGATGCGTCGGTGTTGCGGTCTGCCGTTGCACCGATCCCCAGCGTGGGGATGCACCAGAGGTAGTGATCGCTGCATGAGTAATCCTGAAAAGGAATCTCATCCAGGTTCTCTATCAAAGGCATTGGAGAGTTGATGACAAGGGACTGTTCTCCTGTTTCCGATCGGATACGGTACCCAATGCCCTGAATCTGACTCGGGTCTCCGTCCAGTGCACGCAGCAATGCCGGCAGGGAGCGCTCGGCTTCACCGAGTACTACAAAATCGGCGTGTTCAAGGCATTCTTGCGGTTCCAGTGTTGGATGGATGCCGCCCCACAGAATCCTTTGCGATCCGGTTTGGCGAATCCATTGAGTCAGTTGAACAGCCCGATCGAGATAGTTCGATGTCAGGCTGATTCCAACGACCTGGCAGTCGTTCAGGAGGTCGGAGAGCCCCTTCATGAGCACTTCATCGTATGGGACTTCAAAAGGCAACGGGATGAAGAACAGCTTTGTCTCAAACCCTGCTGCACGCAGCACGGACGAAAGGGTTCGAACCCCGACTGAGGCGGTGGACTCATACGGAGATATCAACGCTATTTTCATCTTGTCCTATGTCACTCCGACTGCATCCAAGTTGGAATTCTGCGAAACAGATCCAGATAGGAAGCCTCGCCTCTGGCGATATCCTCAATGAGGTTGATAAGCCTTGGGGGATTCAATGATTGCGCAAACTGTGCCGAACGGGCGATCGTCCAAACCGAGAGAGTGCTTGAAGTCTCTGTTTGAAGCAGCTGCTGGTCTGGATACGATCGAGAAGGGAAGCCGACCCAGCCGTTACCATCCTGTCGGTACAAGCCCGCCTCCTCGACAGAGAGCCCTGTGGGCAACGCATCGAGCGAATACTTAACCTGAACTTGGGCGGGGGGGAGATTGTGAGCGTTCTGATAGCCCATGTTCTGGATGACCGTCCATCGCTCTGAAGCCGGCACATTGTCTGCAATGCCAGGCGTTACAAACAATTCAGGCGCGCTGGCGCTTCTCCACGCAGCGGCGTATTGCTGTCCTCTGTGTTCCGTGAACCTGAGAGCAACACCTGAGTTGCCAAGATTTGTCCAGCCCGTGAGATCCGTGTTGACCACACCTGTGAACCGGTTTGCAGGCACGGGAGCCGTCGTGATCACCAGTCCTGAAGAGGACATCCCATAGACTATCCCGGAACGGGTTGTGCAGAGATCCTCGAAGACATCGGAGAGGTTCTCCAGTTCGACTGTTGCTGTGCCTGCGAGAAACTTGTAGATTCGGCTGCCCCCTTGATAGAGAGTGCTTACCGCATAGGCAGCATCGGCCGTCGCCGTCATGGCCACCAGACTGTACTCAGAACGGTTTTCGACACCGTTGATGCTTCTCCAGGCATTACCCGATTTGTAGATAGCAATACTCTGGTCTCCAACAGCGTAGACGTAGTTGCCATAGCCGGATATTGCACGAATCTGCGACGTTGTTCCTGTTGATTCCACTGACCATGCACTGCCATTGTATTTTCTGATCTGACCGTTATTCAGACCGACATAGATTTCGGAGTCGCTCTTTCCCCAAAGGCACGTGAGCCAGACGTTCTCGGGTAGATCTTCGAACAGCAGAATTCGAGTCCAGCCAAGAACTTTGTCTTTCTTGAACACGTTTCCGTTGGTCATACCATACAGGATGCCTGTCGGTGATTTGAAAAAGTGCGTCATGTTGAACGGATAGTCGTAACCCGCATCAGACCACTTCTCACCATCCCAGTGTTTTCGGTAGAAGTAATTCGTATTCGACGACCACCATGTCATCGTAATGTCATTGATGTTCTCGGCGTAGACCGATGTTTCTCTGGCAGAGTCAAAATCATCAGGCACCGACGGAAAGCGCACTGGAATCGTTCCATCGAAATAGAGCAGTGGTTCATAGGCAGGTGGCTGACCGTAGCCATAGATGAGAAAGCCGTCCCCACATTCCCTGATATTCTGGTTCCAGAGCCCGACGCGCGGACCGCTTGCCGAAAGACTCGAAAGGCCCGATGTCTGTTGTTCGCCGGCAAATCGGTATTTGCTGGCCGTTCCAGACGGTCCGACAAGATAGAGGCCGTCCGGTGCGATTGTGCCTGCGGTCCAGGAACTTCCGATCTGATAGTCGAAACTGATCTCCGTGGCGGTGTCTGCGCCGTCATAATGGACAATTGACTGCGTTCGGAGCAGGTAAATATCTGACGCCGAGCGGCCAGTCATGCCCAGAAATCCATTACCCAGAGCACTGGGAAAGACAGAGGGCATGCTGCTCCAGGTGCCATTGGGGTTTCTCTTGTAGACCTGTCCCCAGTTTCCACAGGCATAGAGGTTGTCCAGATCGGAGCCCCAGATTCCAGTGAGGATGTTGGTTGAGAAACTCCCTGTCTCTTCCTTCAGTTCAGTATGCCAGAGGTTGTCGTAGCGATGAACGATCTGACCGTGTGTTCCCACAGCGAAAACATGGTTCGCGTCCAGAGCGAAGGTTGTCTCAAATCTGCCTTCGAGGAAATAGGCTCCATTGAGGAGATCAAACTGCCAGTTCGTACCGTTCCAACGAACCAAGGAAGGGCCACCGTTGTTGACCGCCCAGGCGTTGTTGGGTGCCAACGCAGTCAGTCCTCTGAGGATGTAGGTGTAGCCCGAGAAGTCCGGCGGAGTGACCAACGACCACTTGGAGCCATCGTAGTGCATGACAAGTCCGATCTTGGTATAATCTGTCGTCTTGCTGTCGCCACCCACTGCCCAGACATCAGTTGCCGAAGTCCCGGAGATGCTGTAGATGCTCTTCTGGGTGGGTGTGTTCATGATTGTCCAGTCAGAGCCGTTCCAGCGCATCACCAAACCGGCGTCTCCACCAACGAAGACGTCGTTCTCCCCTGCAGACCAGACAGCATGAAGTGAATTGCCTTGTGGGAGGGGATAGCAGAATCGCCAGTCGGCAGACTGCGCATCCAGCGGAGACACGAAGTGGCAGAGAACAAGCAGCGCGAGTTGAATGCAATAGTGTCGAGATACAAGATGTTTCATCAAAGTCATTTCCTTTCTCATGGAAGAGACATATTTCCCGTCATTCTAGCACATTTTGGTGGTGGCGAAATCCATTTTCCACATGGCTCTTCTACAGAGGTCGTTACTTGCCATTGGCTTGAATGTCCGCTAGTTTATCCAGAGTCGTCGTCGTGAGATGAGGTGTAGAACATGAGCGAACAACGAACAGTCCACGTTGCCTATGGGAAGACCACGGTTCCCCTGAGTCTGTCTCCAGACGCCGAGTGGGAGATTATACAGCCTCATTACGAGGCTCCGCTGCCCAACGCGCAGCAGGTCTTTCTCGATCTCTGCAAAAAGCCCGTTGGGTGCCCAACGCTTGGGGATATTGTTCAGGAGACAGATCGAGTCGCTGTTGTCACATCCGATGGTACTCGCGCCGTTCCCAATCACCTTTTGATCCCCTGGCTTCTTGAAGTCCTGCCGTGTCCCGTCGAGAATGTGACCGTTATTCTGGGAACAGGGACACATCGGCCAAACACCCCTCAGGAGATCGAGGCGATGGTTGGTTCTGAAGTGGCCAAGCAGGTGCGAATTATCAATCACAACTGCTTTGACCCCTCGGAGAACTGCCGCGTCGGACAGACATCCACGGGTGGCGAAACCTTTCTCGACCGGCATTATGTCGAAGCAGAC
Source organism: Candidatus Omnitrophota bacterium (assembly GCA_029558215.1). Taxonomy (GTDB): domain Bacteria; phylum Hinthialibacterota; class Hinthialibacteria; order JAKQFZ01; family JAKQFZ01; genus JAKQFZ01. The sequence goes on along the minus strand of JAKQFZ010000565.1, from coordinate 10,160 downwards.
AAGCGGATCGTGCTCGGCTTTATCGAGCCCCATTTCTTTGCGGGTTTCTCTGGTGGTGCGAAAGGAATTGTTCCGGCGATTGCCAGTCGTGACACCATCTTCCACATGCACAGCGCTCCACTCATTGCCGATCCCAAGAGCACTTGGGGAATTCTGGACGAAAATCCGCTGCGACAGGAGATCGAGGAAATGGTCGGGCTGTGTCCTCCGGATTTCATGATCAATGTCACGCTGAATCTGAAGAAGGAGATTTCAGCGATTTTTGCGGGGCACTATCAGACTGCCCACAGACCCGGATGTGAACACGTCAGAAAAGTGGCGATGCGAAAGTTGCTCCATCGCTTTCCGATCGTGATCACTTCCAACAGCGGTTTCCCTTTGGATCAGAATCTCTACCAGACGGTCAAAGGTTTGTCTGCCGCGGCTCGAGTGGTTGAACAGGACGGGCTCATTTTTGTCGCGAGTGAATGCTCGGACGGGGTTCCAAATCACGGCAATTTTGCCAGCCTGATGCGTGTTGGAGAGTCCGCGCAGGACATTCTCGATCACATTTTCGGCCTGGATTCACCTGTGCTCGACCAATGGCAGGCACAGACGCTCGCCGGTGTGATGAACAGGGCTGAAGTTGCCGTCTATTCGAGTATGGATGAGGAGACCATCAGAGCCTGCAAACTGAAACCGGTTGACGACCTGCAGTCTGCTGTCGAAGAGGCAATTCGCGTCCGTGGCAAGGGGGTTCGTGTCGCTGTTCTTCCGGATGGGCCGCTGAATATCCCTTACGTCGAGTGATCGGTGATGACCTTTGAGAGCAACGCTGGGTGCAGATGCCATGTCTGCAGAACAAGTGGAATTGGATAGACCGAGGAAACGACTGATATGATTTGGGCACACTTAGTACACCTGAGTTACAACATGTGGTATGGGCCGGAGGAACCATATCCGACTGCGCTTCCTGACCGGCATTTTCTTTCGTCACCGAGTCTGCGTTTTGACAAGAGTCTTTGGAGCGATCTGCTGCCCCGCATGGTTGAGGCGGGAGTAAATATGGTCGTGATCGATCTCGGTGATGGAGTCCGCTATGAGAGTCGTCCGGAGCTTGCGGTCAAGGGCGCATGGTCTGTGTCTCACGTCAAACGTGAGCTGGCGAGACTTCGACGAATGGGCTTGGAACCGATACCCAAACTGAACTTCTCCACATGTCATGATCGTTGGCTTGGTCGGTATGCGCGCCAGGTCTCAACACCAGTCTACTACGAAGTGTGCAGCGACTTGATCGCTGAAGTGATTGAGATTTTCGATAGACCCCGATTCTTCCACTTGGGAATGGATGAGGAGAGTTGGGATGTTCAGCAATACCACTGCTATGCGTTGATCCGGCAGGGGGAGCTTTGGTGGCATGACCTTCTCTTTCTGGTCAAGCAGGTGGAGAAGGGAAATGCCAGGCCATGGATCTGGTCGGATGCTGCCTGGCATCATCCCGATGAATTCTTATCTCGGATGCCGAAGTCCGTGGTTCAGAGCAACTGGTACTACGGAATGGACTTCACTGAAGAGAATGTAGCGTATAAGACCTGGCTGCTTCTTGCCGAGAACGGTTTCGACCAGATACCTTGCGGAAGCACGTGGATCCATGAGAAGAACTTCCCGACAATCGTGGAATCACTCTCAGAGCGACTTGGTGGACAGCACCTGTTGGGATTCATGCAGAGTGTCTGGAAGCCAATGCTGGAGGAATGTCGCACAACACAGGTTCATGCGCTTGACATGCTTCGACAAGCACACTCCCTGGTGCCCTAGTTGCGTCTGTCTAGAGGTGTCGAAGATACGCTTCGGGATTGTTCAGGAACGCTCGCGTCAGTGTGACATGTTCGAGGCTCTCATAGTCAACCGCATGGACGCGTCCTGAGTCGAAACTCAGAATGATGGCCTCTGGAAACGCCAGAAGGATCGGTGAATGCGTGGCGATGATGAACTGCGCGTTCTCCTCCTGCACCATTTCCTTCAACATGGCGATCAAACTCAGTTGTCGCAGTGGAGAAAGTGGGACTTCCGGCTCATCCATGAGATACAGTCCGCCAGGAACAAAGCGCGCCTTGAAGAGTTTGAGAAAGCACTCTCCATGTGAGCCAACATCCAGTCCTTCACCATAGTACTTCTCAATCAATCCAATCTCTTTGGCGTAGGGAGCACGCGCGTGATCATAAGCGGTTTGCGAACGATCCTTGAAGCGGGATTCGGCATCTCGGAGATCGTTGATCAATTCGATGCGTTCCTGAGCCATTCGTTTTGCGTAACCGAAGAAGTCCTCCGCGCGCATGAAGAAGCCTTTTCGGGTTCGTAGCTGCCAGGTCAGGCGGAGCCTCTTCGAGAAAGCGCGAACCGCCTGGAGCGTCTCGTCGCTCTCAACGCTTTTTGCTCCAGCCGTTACAGAACCGATAGCGCATGCCAGAGATTCCAGGAAGGTGGACTTGCCTGAGCCGTTTTCACCAACGAAGAAGGTGACCGGTGAGGTAAACTCAATCTTCTGAAACGCCTTGATCACAGGTACAGAATAGGGGAATTCTCTATCGGAATCGTCCAATGGGGCTTTGAGTGCGACGCTCTTGAGATGAACCATTTTTTGCATTCTGCACAGTGACACAGGCATACTGAGAAAACGCTCAGAGAACTGAGGCACTAAAGGTGCCAGGGCTTACGCATACTTCGAGAAAGCATGCGGTCGGCACCAGGGTCATCCACAAACCTCTCTGTATCGGGATTCCATTTCAACGTACGCCCCAAAAGCATGGCAATGTTGCCCAGATGTGCCATCGTGATGGTTCTATGGGCGGTCTCAACCGGCGCAGCAGTCTCACGACGGGTCTTGATACAGTCCAGGAAATTCCGGTGATGGTTTCTGCTGTCGTAGAGATGAATCTCATTGGAAGCGATGGGAGATTCGAGAATGCTGAGAGGCTTTGCGGACAAGCGTTCGCGAGAAACGTAGACTTCTCCCTCTGTGCCGATAAACCGGACGCTGGAACCGCTGGTCTTGCAGATGACTTTGACGCCATCAGAGTACGTGTATTCGATCTGGTATTGCGTGGGATTGTTCCAAAGACCGCTTGAGGGAAAGGTACCGGTTCCCTGCACCTGAACGGGACCGGAGTGATCCGAACCGTGTCCCCACTGTGCGATATCGAGATGATGCGCGCCCCAATTGGTCAACTGGCCACCGGAATAGTCACGGATGAATCGAAAATTGTAGTGGCAGCGCATTGAAGTATAGGGTTCTTCGGGAGCTTGTCCCAGCCAAAGATTGTACTCCAACTCGGCAGGAACAGGCTGAGGTGGCTGAACGGTGGTCTGCTTCCCGGAAGAGAGAAGAACCTCGATAGTATGAAGTTTCCCGATCCGGCCATTTCGTACCAGCTCACACGCCAGCCGAAAATTCTGTGAAGAGCGCTGTTGGCTTCCGGTTTGAAAAACTCTCCCATGGCGTTTGACCGCGTCGCTCAATGCACGTCCCTCGGCGATGGTCAGAGACAAGGGTTTCTCACAGTAAACGTCCTTGCCCATACGAACTGCGGCGATGCTTGGGAGCACATGCCAATGGTCGGGCGTTGAGATCACAACCGCGTCAATATCCTGACGCGCCACCAGCTGGCGGAAGTCAACATAGTCCGAGCACCCGTGATAGGTTCCGTCGGTCTGTTGCTGTGCATAAAAGGACTCCGTCTCAGCCTTGGCGCTGGCGAGTCGTCTGCGATCCACGTCACACAGCGCAAGCACCTGAGTATCAGATGCACTTCGGAACCCCCGCAAATTGCCGGATCCCATACTTCCAACTCCAATGAATCCGAGAGTGATCCGATCGCTGGGTGCCGGTCGGCCTTCCAACCCCAAAGCCCTTGCTGGGATGAACGTGGGGGCGAGCATCGTACCCGTGACGGCTGCAAGCGACGTCTTGATGAAGGTGCGCCGACCAGAAAACTCGGTTCGCCCCTTGTTTGCGCCTTCTTCTCTCTCAACAGGTCTTTCCAACGATGCGGTACACTTGGATTTCATCAAATACTCCGTCCAGGTCAGATCTCGGATCGAACTGAGACTCCAATCCGGAGACAAAACTAGTGCTCAAGCAGTGGTCTGTCAAGGAAGGGGATTCTCATCGGGTGGTCAGCCATTCCCTGTCGAGAGCCGTGACCTTCAGACCGATTCCCTTATTCGTGTTCGGACCATACATATACGAGATAATGGCATCTTGTTGCGTGAATGTGATTGACGTGTAGCAGTAATGACCCTGCGGGTGATCTTCGATGATTCTGCTCTTTTGCCAGGACTGTCCTTCGTCATCGCTGAGGGCGACACAAAGTGGGGTGCGTTTGCCAGTGACAAAAGGATGGCTCCCGCCATGATCGTTCCAGACACACATCAGTTGTCCTGTCCACGGAACTCTGGCGAAGGAGGCTGGACTCTTGGGCGACTTGAGAACTCCCGGGTGCGGTTGACTCCAATGGATCCCGAAATCCTTGGATGTGCATTCATACTGGGAGCCTGCGTCGGTGCGAATCCACATCCGGACTATTCCATCCTTTGTTTCGAGAACGGCAGGTTCCTGAAACATCACCTTTGTGCCTTCCGGCATGGGCTCAACGCGCGTGTCCGATTTCCAGGTGACACCATCGTCGTCCGAATAGAAGACACGCAAAATGCCGTATTCCGCCTCGCGGCTCCAGACTCCACCCGGGGTGGGATGCAACGCTGCGGGAACCAGAATCCGGCCTGATGTAAGGCGAGCGATTCGATCATTGTTGACCACGAAATAGCCGCTTTCGGCAATCACTCGAACCGGCTCGCTCAGGGTTTGAAACTCATCGAAGGAGTGTCGGACATACAGGATACAGTCATTCCAGGAGTCCTTTCGAAGATAGAAAAGCAGAAGTTTCCCGCCGGGCAACCGAAGGATACTGACGGACATTGTGTTCTCGGCTCCTTCGTTGGGTACCAGCACCTGATCATCCGACCAAGTTGTGCCACCATCGGAGGACTTTTGCATGACCAAGTCAGCGTCAGACGCGTCTGATGCCCCTCCCCGAAACCGGGTGTAAACCAGGCAGAGCGTCCCATCTTTGAAGGTTGTTATTGCACCCTCAGAGTGTCGAGGATACTCCTCCGTCGGCTCAATCAGCAGCAGTTGCCGTATTGGCTGTTCCGCGCAGACAGGAGTTCCAAGAAGCAGTACAAGCGGCACAACAAGGAGCAATAACCACATGGGTTTTAACCTCCGTCACCTTGACGCATTTCCAACGATACTAGGCAACGCAAGACATGCGGTCAAGGACATCTGAATCCGAGGGATTCACCAACTTGCACAATGAGAGGTGCATCGCTATAGTGCATTGAGACTGTTTCTGGCGATGCAGTCTCTCTCTAAGAGCAGAGGTGTTTGGAAAGTTGTGAGCAGGTGATGCACGAACTCCGGGAGCAGTGTGGCATTTGTGGTGTTTCTGGGCATCCTCAGGCGTCCTATCTTGCCTATCTGGGGCTTTTTTCTCTTCAACATCGGGGTCAGGAAAGCGCAGGGATCGTTTCATGTGATGCTGGGAAGATGAACATCCAGAAGGGGATGGGTCTGGTCAACGACGTCTTCTCTCCCAATGACTTCAGCGCCCTCTCTGGTGATTTGGCAATCGGGCATACGCGTTATTCCACGACTGGTGGGAGTCATCCTGAAAACGCGCAGCCCCTGATGGTCAGTTACCGACACGGTCAGATGGCATTGGCGCACAATGGAAATCTGGTCAATTCTGATGAACTCCGTTACAACCTCGAAGCAAAAGGCTCCATTTTCCAGACGACGGTTGACAGTGAGATCATTGTCCATCTTCTCGCCCGTGAGGCTGAGCCACTTGTGGAGCGGGCACTTGCCAGCGTTTTGTCACAGGTCAAGGGTTCCTACTGTCTGGTCATGATCAAAGACGGCAAACTCTTCGCCGTTCGAGATGTGTATGGGTTCAGACCTCTCGTGCTGGGAAGACTCGGTGACGCCCATGTGGTGGCGTCCGAGTCATGTGCATTTGACCTGTGGGGAGCGCAATATGTGCGGGAAATCGAACCGGGGGAGATCGTCGTCATTGACAAGGGAGAGATTCGATCCTCGCATTTGCCACCGGTCAAACACCGAGCGCACTGTGTCTTTGAATTGATCTATTTCGCCAGACCCGACAGTCTGGTTTTCGGTTTGCCAGTTCAAGAAGTGCGACACGCTTTTGGAGCAACACTCTCCAAGGAGCATCCAGCGGACGCGGATTTGGTGATCGCCGTTCCCGATTCGGGCAACTGCGCCGCTTTGGGTTACAGCCAGGAATCGGGGATTCCCTTTGCATTTGGATTCACCCGAAACCATTATGTGGGTCGCACGTTTATTGATCCGCTGCAGTCCGATCGCGATCTGGGGGTCAAGATAAAACTCAATCCGGTGCGGCAGACGCTCGAAGGAAAGAGGGTTGTCATTGTAGACGACTCCATCGTGCGTGGCACCACCACAAAGCGTCTGATCTCGCTTCTCAGGGATGCCGGAGCCGCAGAGGTGCATCTTCGGATCAGTTCTCCGCCTTACACATGGCCGTGCTACTATGGTGTGGATACTCCGATGCGCAGCAGGCTGATTGCCTCTGAAAAGACCATTGAGGAAATAGGGGATTTTTTGCACGCTGACAGTCTCGGATACCTGAGCCAATCAGGGATGTTGGGCGCCATCAAAGGCGTTCAGCCACAGATGGAACCCGCTGACTTCTGCTGTGCCTGCTTTGACGGGAACTACCCGGCGGGCAAGTGCTTTTCCGCGGCGAAGGAGCCGAAGAAAGAGGGTTAGTGTGGCTCATCAGACCGGCAAGAAGGGCTTTTCGCAATTCGTTATTGACAGATTCGACTCTGGAATGCTAATTCTTTAACCAAGTTTGCGTGATTTCGGGGGCATAAAACCGCAAATTTGCGGTTAGTTCGGTTCGGTTCCGGAGAGACTCGGGGGTAGGGAGTGACTGCTCCCTGCCCTCAAGGGTAGTGTGTTCGTTCCCCCAGACAGGGCGTTGCAATGATCAGTAGCCGATTCAGCAGAGCGTCACTTCTTTCTTTGATCGTTCTGACCCTTCTTGGAGGGTCGGCCTTTGCCAAAGAGGACTACAGCCTTTTCAAAGGTTTTGATGAACGAGCAGCGATCGAACCTTCCGCGGACGAAATCGAGGGATTTCCAGAAGAGGATCTTGTGGTGCTCAAAGGGCATGCCCGTGTCATGTACAAGGACAATGTCCTGCACGCCGATGAGATTGTCCTGGATCTGAGAGATGGGGAGATTCGTGCCAACCGAAATGTCGTGATTTGGTCTGAGGGCGAGGAACTTCGGGGTGAGAGACTCATCTACAATCTCAAGACAAACAAGGCAACGCTGCTCTCATCGTACTGGCATTCCGGCGGGTACACCGTGCGCGGAGAGCAGACCGATGTTGAGTACAAGAAAGACCAGATCGAAGTGCGCAACGCCTGGATCACCAGTTGCGATATGATCGAGCCCCATTACCATCTCGAAAATGAGAGAGCCAAGATCATCCTTGGGCAGCGATTCTGGACATACAACACTTTGTTCTATCTCGGGAATCTGCCCGTGATGTTCCTTCCCATGTTCACTCGATCCCTTCGGCAGGATTGGAAGGGACACGTCGTTGGTTACAACTACAGCAGGGATCGCGGTTTTGCGATGCTGAACAAGTACAACCTGCACTTTGATTCCATGCGTCGTATCGCACTCTACGCGGACTGGTATCCCAGTTACGGATATGGTTTTGGAATCAAAGAAAGCTATCACCGCAAGGAAGGACGGCCTATGGACGGTAAGATCTATCTCTATCGGCTCAACCTTCGTGACAAAGATGAGGACATAGATGTGACCCGGCGATACAAGATCGCCGGAGAACACAGACAGGAACTCTATGACGATCTGGTGCTCACTGCCAAGTATCAGAAACTGACCGACCGCGACTACAATGACGATCTCGAAGATGAAGAACTCTTTCGGGGATGGGACAGAAACGACCTTCAGTCCAACCGAAACTCCTTCATGAATGTTGCCTACACGAAGCCCGACTACAACTTGCGTCTGCTGGTGAAGGAAAACCTGAATGACTTTCAACTGGGCGAGCTGATGGAAGACGAACGTTCTCCCGAATTGCGTTGGGATGAGCGACGCCAGTTGGTTCCTTATCTCCCCGTTTACCGGAAGGTTCACATTGACTACTCCCGTCTGCGCGCGATGCAGGAATACAGCCTTGAAGAGGACGATGTCTGGTGGCGTCGCTATGACCAATTGGATCGGGTGGATTTCGGGATGGATCTGGAAGCGCCCTTCACCGTGTTCCAATGGCTTCGCATCACCCCCTTCACGGGATATCAGGGCATTTTCTACGGGACTCCCGAACAGCGATGGAGTCTTCGAAACATTCATGGCGAACGATTTGATGTCACCGATCCGGACGACAGCTACGACCGGGATTTCCTCAGACGCTACGGTGACCGATACTACTTCGCGGGTGGTCTTCGTCCGGGTTGGGAATACGAGAGCAACTGGGACGACGTCATGCAGAATGTGTGGAAACTGGGGACAGAGTTCTCCACACGGCTCGTGCAGCCCTTGGGTTCGACACGCCGCTTCTCACAGATGCGACTGGTGGTTGAGCCGACGATGACCGTCGTAGGCTATTTCGCGAGCAAGGATTTGGATGATGAGGTTCCTCAAGAGTTTCTGAATCAGACTTTCTATCCGACGATTCCCGAGATTGACGAGGTGGACAGCTATCGTCGTTCGGCACGAATCGTTCGAACAGGGCTGGATCTCAAACTCGAAGGCAAGGATTACGATCGCGTCACCCATCGTCTGGCCAGACTGAGTCTTTCTGCAGCCAAGGACTTCCACAGCTCCGATGACGACGATGGTGAATATGAAGATTTCATGATGGAACTCAGTCTGACACCAAATAAGTATGTGGAGTTCAAGCATTTCTGGCTTTACGATTTGGATCAGAGCCAGACAGCGGCCATGTGGGATGGGCTGACCATCATACCTGATGACCGAGTCAAGTTCACTGTGGGTTACGCCCAGTTTGAGGACACTCACAATGTGATGGATCGGGAAAGCTACGCGACGTTCGACATGAAACTGGCGATGTCAAAGAAGTGGGCAATGGAACTCAGGGAACGCTACGATCTGGAACAGTCCTATTTCCGTGATTCACGGTGCAGCTTTATTCGCGATCTTCATGACTGGGAAGCGGCCTTCTCCGTTCGCAACAGAAAGCGGTTGTACCGGGATGACGAATTCCAGATCACCTTCGGGATGCAGTTCAAACTGCCAACGCAGGCAGCTGGTGGTTTTCCACTTGCTGACCGCTTTGTTCGCTGAACGCACGGCACTTTCACGTAGCACACATTCCGGTTGCCAGGTGCGTTCCTTTTTCCCACGCTTCCAACTTGCTCCCTTGGGTGCCAGCCCTCAGGTTCGCGAAGCGGTTCTGAGGGTTGCTCTTGAAAAGAAGATCGCCTGCCCTTAACTGACCCGCTCACGGTGTTGGTGTTTCCGTCGCGGATTCCGTCGGTGTCGCTGTTCGGGTTGGTGTACGCGTGAGAGTCGGAGTCCTTGTCGGCCGTGTTGGCGTTGGAGTGTTCGTAACCGTTGGCGTGTAGAATGGTGTGATCGTCGGGGCAATCAAGACCGCTGTGGCCAACGGCGTTGTCTCCGCGCCCCAGCAACTCAGCAGAATCATCAAGTCCTCAGAATCCGTCTTTCCGTCACCATTCAAATCTCCGGCGCGAGCCGCGTCCAGCAGGGCGTCCGTGGAACGGACCTGCCGAATGTAGACTGTCCCGTCCGCTGCAAACCATGTACCGTCCGGACCAAGATAAACGTCAGGATGCTCCTGGGCACCCTTCGCTTCAATACGAGCTGACGGTGATATCTCTCCTCTTTCATAAAACACTTTAATCCTTCCGCCGCCACCACCATAACCATGATTACAACCCCTGTTCTGCGCCCACTCTTCGCCATGTCCCCCACCACGACCACCATTGGCGATCAGCACCGCGGTAGCACCGATGTACATTTCCTTCGCCATGAGCAGAATCAAGCCCCCACT